>JBEKPZ010000076.1:0-26283 GCA_049520215.1 Bryobacteraceae bacterium
GGGAGCCTGCAGCGATTTACGATGCGCGACGCGATCGTGGAATTCTGGCGGGGCGACGGGCGGCCCACGGCCGAGCAGGTGCGCGACCCCGCATGGCTGCTGAGCAACTCCGGGAAGGTCACGCCCGGCGAGGCGCTGGCGGATATCTTCGAGCGGGTGGTGGAGGATCAACTGATCCAGCCGACTATCATCTACGACTATCCGGTGGAGACTTCACCGCTTTCGAAGAAGAAGCCCGACGATCCGGCCTTCGTGGAGCGTTTCGAGATTTACATGGCGGGCATGGAGGTGGCGAACGGCTACACGGAGTTGAACGATCCGCAGGAGCAGCGCCGCCGCTTCGACATGCAACTGGGGATGCGCGAGCGCGGCGACGAAGAAGCGCACCAGATGGACGAGGACTACGTGCGGGCGCTGAGCTACGGCATGCCGCCCGCGGGTGGCGAAGGCATCGGCATCGATCGCCTGACCATGATCCTGACGGGCTCGCGGTCGATCCGCGACGTGATCCTGTTTCCGCTGCTGCGTCCGGAAGGCCCGATCGACCTGGTGGCGCGGCTGCGGGAACTGGACGGGCGCTGAGCGGTGGTTACATCATTCGAGCTGTTCGTGGCGCGGCGCTATTTGAGGGCGCGCCGCAAGGAAGCGGTCATCTCGGTGATCACGGCCATCTCGATTTTAGGCGTGGCCGCGGGGGTGATGGCGCTGGTGGTGGCGCTGGCCATCAACAACGGCTTCCGCGATACGCTGCAGCGCAACCTGTTGGGCGCCATGGCGCACATCAACGTGCAGGAGAAGGAGCCGCGCAACGGCATCGAGAACTGGGAAGCGCTGGCGGCCAGGATCCGGCAAGTGCCGCACGTCACCGCGGCGGGGCCGGCGCTCTACACACCCATTTTTTTCTCCGGCCCGGTGCAGTCGCAGGGCGGCATTTTGAAGGGCGTAGACATCCGCGCGGAGCTGCAGATCAGCGATACGCTGCGCCACTTGAAGGCCGGCTCGGTGGAGCGCCTCCGCGCGGCGCCCGATGGCGGCGTTCCCGGCATAATCCTGGGCGCGCGCCTGGCCGAAGATATCGGCATGCTGCAAAACAGCATGGTAAATGTGACCAGCCCACAGGGCGAGCTGACGCCGTTCGGTCCGCGTCCCAGCATTCGCCGCTTCCGCGTGGTGGGGATTTTCGAATCCGGATTTTACGACATCGACGACCGGTGGGCGTACACGTCGCTCGAGGCGGCGCAGCAGGCGCTGTCGCTTCAGGACGTGGTCAATCAGATCGAGGTGAAGCTGGACGACCTGAACCGCGCGCCGGAGGTGGCGCGTATGATCGAGAAGATCGCCGGGCCGAAGTACGCTACCACCACCTGGATGGAGCGCAACCGGCAACTGCTGAACGCGCTCAAGATGGAGAAAGCGGTTACGGTGGTGACCATCGGGTTGATCGAACTGGTGGCGGCGTTGAACATACTGATCACGCTAGTGATGATGGTGATGGAAAAGTACCGCGACATCGCGGTGCTGATGTCGATGGGCGCGCGGCGGGCGCAGATCCGCGGCATCTTCATGCTGCAGGGTGTGTTGATTGGCGTGGTGGGTACGGCGATTGGGTTGGCCGCCGGATATGCGCTCTGCTATTTCGCGGATCGCTACCGCTGGATCCGCCTGGACGAGCAGGTGTACGCGTTGAGCTTCGTGCCATTCGAGCCGCGCTGGGTGGATGGCGTGTGGGTGGCGGCGGCGGCGATCCTGGTGAGCTTTCTGGCGACGATTTATCCGGCCCGCAACGCTACGCGCATTGCGCCGGCGGAGGTGCTGCGATACGAGTAAGGGACCCAGAGCGGCGGGTCTGGAGACCCGCCGCGTGGACGCCCGCCCCACTAAAACGGCGGGGGGGTGTAGAGACTCGGCATCAGCCAGGCACGGTAGGAGGTTGCGGATTGCAGGTTATAGACGACGGTGCCATTCACCGTGCCGGCAGTTGGCAACACCTCCATCGCATAGCTCGAGTTCGTCGCGGTCACATCTCCGGGCTGGAAGAAGTAGTTGCCGTTCCCCATTGCGCGCGCGCTGCCAAGGGCAAATGAATAATAACCGAGGTCCTGGCTGAGCAGCGGGGTCACTGTCATATTAGTTTCATCCACGGTTAGCGACATGCCCCGGCTGTTCCCACTGCCAAGGCCGATCGGCGGAGGAGCGACGCGCGTGTTTCCATCGTCAAACACGGTGAGTTCGCCGGTGGAAGTATTATAGATCTCAGCATCGTGCTGGTGGGAGAACCACGGATACGGATCGTTGTTGATGTTTTCAAATGTGAAGTCGCCATCCAGTCCCATGCGCCACAGGACATTTCCGGTACCCGTTCCGTTATTGTAATCGACCTTGTAAAGCCAGTCCTGGTGCCGCGAGGAGACAATGACGTCCCCATTTGCGGGATCGTAGTAAAGGGAATTCTGGTGCAGCCAGTCGTTCGCTTGCGTTGTAACGCCGGGCGTACCCGCGAGGAATAGAGTTTCACATCCGGGCTGCCCCGGAGCACATTTCTCACCCAGAACGGCTGGGCGGTTGATATCCAGTTGCGGCGCGCCGCCATCGTGCTGGAAAGTGTCGAAGTACCAGAGCACTTGATAATTCTGATCGAGAACCAGGAAGCCGTCGCCCATGATGTCGACATTCAACCCGGTGGTATCGCCTTGCGTGCCGGGGGGAAAGATCTTCTCCATAGCCACGTTCACCATGGTATAGCCGTTGGGCAGCGGAACGGCGTCATGGTGTATACCCGACAGGCAGGCGGATCCGATGGCGGCCGGAAGCGGGACGGTGCCACACACGCCGAAGTCGGTTGCACCCATGGCTAGAAGTTGCTGCTGCAAAACGCCGATGTTGGTTTCACGAATAATGTTGCCGCTAAGATCGATCTTGCGCAGGAATTGCCCGTTGGCGGAAATATTGGGGTTCCACGCATTGCCGGATTGAATGGTCAACATATAGCCGCCGGGCAACGGCCGTGTAATCAGAGAGGTGGGGGTTGCCCCCGGCGCAGCGTAATACCAATTAATGTTCCCCAGTCGATCGGTGGCGGCCAAAACGAATGCAAGATACGAGTGAAGCACAGTGTAGTCGGTCTGCTCGTCCTGCGAGCCGAAGGGAACGACAACGGTGGAGGTTGGGAAGGCGATCGAGGACGGCAGTGGGCCGGTGGTGAAAGTCACCGGATTAGGGCCTTTGGTAACGGTGGATCCCGTGACGACCTCGTAGTTAATGGCGTACGCAGTTGACGGATACATGCCCGCGGCGAAGATATTGGAGGTGAGGTTCGGACGGCAGGCTAGCAGACTGCTTGGCTCAACCGCCTGTCCGCCGACCTTCCGAATGGTGAGCCGAATGGAACTGCCGGACGGGCAGGGTGGTGCGCTGGCGAGTGCGACCAGCGGATTGGACGTGGGCGAGACGACAAAGCTCCCTCCAGTGCTGACAGGCTGCAGCGTAAAAACCGCCGAGGCGGTCGCCGTTTCGCCGGACTGGAAATCCTTGGCGATCACCTGGACGCGATATGCGCCTTCCGTAATCTCTTGCCAGACGAACGCGGGTCCGGTCCAGGAGCCGGCCGCCAGGGTCCCCGGATAATAATCGCGCACGATCGAAGATGCTCCATTGCCGTAAGAGACGCTGTACTGGAAGGTCATCGGCCCGGAGTTGGAGTCGGTGGCTGTCGGAGTCCAGGTTACTCGAGTGCCCAGCGGCTGGGGAGACGAGACAGATGGAGCGAAAGAGGTGATGCTGACAGTTGCGTGGAGCGATGAGGCGCCGAACGCGGCGAGGGCCACGAAAAGGCGACTTGGATACGTCATGGTATACCCTCCAGAATGGCCTTTGGAGCCAAGGCTTACCTATAATACACCCAAGTGTTCCCGCGCCCGGTCATTATTATGAGGGAGCCCAGCGACTTCGAGCATATAAGCACAAATACGCACGCGCATCTGTGTGGATGAGTACGAATGGGGACTGTCAACCGGTCGAGCGGGTCAATAGTAAAAAAGGCTGCTCAAGCGGATGAGCCTGTACTGCTGGGGTAGCGTCTCAGTCCATAGTGGGGTGGAGGCATTGGGAGCGAACTCGAATTCCTCCGAGTATACGCCCGCGGCGTCCTGGGGACGGCCGGCGAGGAACATCCAGTTTCCATTGGTGAGCAACTGTGCACTTCCCCCTCCCTCGGAGTAGACATTGACGGGATACACCTGTATGCCCGTAACTTCGAGCGCAGCCTCATCGATCTGATAAACCAGGCCACGGCTGAGGGCGCCAGACTGGGCGTAGCGTCCATTGCCGTTGTCGAACATACTGTATTCGCCAGGGATGGGACTGGTCACATCGTGCGGGTGATCCTCCCACGGGTACGGTACGCTGGTTCGAAGCATGGTGAAATCCCCCTGGGGGCCCAGCCGCCAGACAACGCTTCCGTTGCCGGCGCCGTTGTGGTACGCGACCTTCACGATCCAGCACTGGTTGCGCAGGTTGACTACCAAGTTCCCGTCCGCGGGGTCGTACCATAGCGAGTTTGCATGCAACCAATCCTGGGCGACCGGCGCTAGCTTGATTGGGCAGGCCGGAGCTCCAGTGGGCGTGCAAGTCTCCCCAAGAACGGCGCGCCGACTGATGTATGGGAATTGAGACGCGTCAAAACTGTCCCAAACCCACTGTATGGTTCCTGCCGAATCCATGACGACGATCTTAGCGCCCATGACGTCGCAGTAGTTGGTTGGGAAATGTGACGTCAGGCATTGCGTCGGGCTGGTGACCATCATTTCTTCGTCGCCGATGATGGCCGTCCATCCGTTGGGAAGGCGGATTGCGTCATGATTCCAATCAATCAGAGGCTGCTGGCCGGTGATTGGCGACTGCAGATTCGCGGCTTTCATCGACCACCGGGTGACGACAGTGGGATCCTGTTGAGTAGTCAGCCCGGTTTCGTATGTTAGATAGTCGTCCTCGCCAGGAGCAGCAGCGATACCGAGAAATGTCCCTGCTCCCGTGATTCGAGTGAGGGTCTGAGCTTTGCAATCCAGCCACGGGAAACCGCTCGCTCCATAGATGCTAGAGGCAATCGCGAAAGTGTTCAATTCCGTGGCCATAGGACCATAGCCGGGTGGCAGTCTTTGAAAGCCATTCAACTCCAAGGGCTGCGTTTCGCCCGCCGGAATGACGGGAGGATTGAATACCGGTGTGGGGGCAGAACAAGTCTGCCCCCACACGCGAAGGGCGAACGCTGCAAAAGAAACGACTGCGGCTGTTCGTTTCATCTCTTATATCCTCCTTTTGGAAGCCGGCGGGGGAGAGGACGCCGCGGAGGCGCCCTCAATAATGAAAAAGGCTGCTCAAACGGGTCATCCTATACTGCTGGGGCAACTGCTCCATCCATACTGGGGTGGTGGCATTCGGAACGAACTCGAATTCCTCCGAGTATACGTGCCCCGCGGCGTCCGAGGGATAACCAGCCATGAACATCCAGTTTCCGTTGGTGAGCAACTGTGCGCTCCCGTTTCCCGGAGAGAAGAGGTGGAGCGGATACACCTGGATTCCCACCACTTCCAGCTTGGCCTCATTGATCACATAGACCAAGCCACGGCTTTGCCCGCCATTCGCGGCGTGACGTCCATTGCCGTTGTCAAACATACTGTACATGCCCGTGCTTGGACTGGTCACGTCATGTTGATGGTCATTCCACGGGTCCGGCACAGCGGTTACTTCCATGGTGAAATCCCCCTCGGGGCCCAGCCGCCAGATGACACTTCCGTTGCCGGCGCCGTTCTGGTACGCGACCTTCACGATCCAGTCCTGGTTGCGCATGCTGATTACCAGGTTCCCGTCCACGGGATCGTACCAGAGCGAGTTGGCATGCAACCAATCCTGTGCGATGGGGGCCAGGGTGATGGGGCAGGCGTCCGGCGCGGGCGTGCAGGTTTCCCCCAGAACGGCGCGCCGGCTGAGGTATGGAAACTGAGCCGCATTGTAACTGTCCCAGACCCACTTCACGTTTCCTGTCGCGTCCATGACGACGACCTTGGCGCCCATGACGTCGCAGTAGTTGGTTGGGAATTGCGCGGTGGGGCACTGCGTGGTACTGGTGACCATCAGTTCCTCGTGACCGATGATGGCGGTCCATCCGTTGGGAAGGCGGATGGCCTCGTGGTCCCAATCGAGCAGAGGCTGCTGGCTCGTGATTGGCGCCTGCGAATTGGCGGCCTTCATGGACCACTGGTTGACGATAGTTGGAGTCTGCTTAGCAGTCAGTCCGGTTTCATAGATCAGATAGTCGCCTCCGGTAGGAGTAGAGATGGCGAGAAAGGTGTCCGTTTCCGTTATTCGTGTAAAGACCAGCTCCTTACAATCCTTCCATGGGTATCCGGTGGCGCCATAGATGTCAGTGGCCATCACGACCGACGGTATGGTCAACGCCGTGCGCACAAAGCCGTTAAGCTCCAGTGGCTGCGTTTCTCCCGTTGGAATAGTGGGGGGGGTGAAAACCGGCGTTGGCGCCGAACACGTCTGCCCCCACGAGCACGCGGCCAATGTCATAAACGAAATAATCGTCTTTATACCCTTCATCCTTCGCTCCTTCTATTAGAGACAGGTCCATGAAGGCCCGACTCCGAGTCAAAAACTGAAAAGGCTACTTAAGCGGATTACCCTGTACCGCTCGGGTAATGTCTCGGTCCATAAGGGGACCGAGGTATTCGGAGCGAACTCGAATTGCTCCGAATAGAAACCCGCGGCGTTCTCGGCACGGCCGGCGAGGAACATCCAGTTTCCGTTGGTGAGCAACTGTGCGCTCCCCGACGACACGGAATAGACGTGGAGTGGGTACACCTGGAATTCGGTTACTTCGAGCGCCGCCTCATCGATTTCATAGACGAGGCCGCGGCTCTGGCCGTGAGACGAGGCGTGCCGTTCATTCCCGTTGTCGAACATACTGTATGTGCCAGGGGTTGGACTGGTCACATCGTGGGGATGATCCTCCCAGGGGTCCGCCAGAGTGGTTTTCCTCATGGTGAAATCTCCCTGGTTCCCCAGCCGCCAGACGACGCTGCCGTTGCCGGCGCCGTTCTGGTAGGCGACCTTCACGATCCAGTCCTGGTTGCGCAGGCTGATTACCAGGTTCCCGTCGGCGGGATCGTACCACAGCGAGTTGGCATGCAACCAATCCTGCCCGATGGGGGCCAGGGTGATCGGGCATATGTCGGGACCGGGCGTGCAAGTTTCACCCAGAATGGCGCGCCGATCGAGGTATGGAAACTGAGACGCATTAAAACTATCCCAGACCCACTGCACGGTGCCTGCCGGGTCCATGACGACGATCTTATCGCCCATGACATCGCAGTAGTTGGTCGGAAACTGCGCCGTGAGGCACTGCGTCGCGCTGGTGACCATCATCTCTTCGTGACCGATGACGGCGGTCCATCCGTTGGGAAGGCGGATTGCTTCATGATTCCAATCAAGCAGAGGCTGCTGGCCGGCAAGTGGCGGCTGCAGGTTGGCGGCTTGCATCGACCATTGGTTCACGACGGTGGGAACCTGGCCGGCGGTTAGCCCGGTTTCGAGCACCAAATAGTCGCTCCCACTCGGAGCGATACCGAGAAACGTCCCGGCTCCCGTGATTCGTGTCAGGGTCTGAAAGTTGCAATCGATCCATGGAAAACCGCTTGCCCCATAGATGCTAGAGGCTATCGCGAGTGTTTGCAACGGCAGCGGTGTAAGCTGATAGCCATTCAGCTCCAATGGCTGCGTTTCTCCCGCCGGGATGACGGCGGGATTAAAGACCGGCGTCGGCGCCGAACACGTGTGCCCCCACGCGCAAACGGCCAGAGCCACAAGCGAAACGATCGTCCTGAGACCTTTCATTTCTCCTCCCTCCCGGCCGGCAACCCAGGTATCGGAAGACTTGGGCACGAGACAGCATGGGCGCTTTGGGCACTCGTCTCAAGCCGGACGTTCCGTTTTGCCGGCGTGGCCAGCATCCATTGTACACGCCCAGCGGCCTAAGGCACCAGCGAGGAGCGCGACTGGCGGTACCGGTACTTGGTACTGCCCTAAGGTCGACTTTAGTTAGGACACTACCCGGTACTTGACGCCGGTAGGGAATTGGCTATACTAGTTCAAATTACCGTGCCGCCACATGTACAATTATCGAACTCAGCCCCCTTTGCCCCGACTCCTGTTCAGTCTGTTCGTGGCCAGCTTTGGACTTGCAAGTTTCGGGTTGCAGCTAAGTGCCGCAATTCCCTGTCCATCTTCCACGCCGGCCGGGACGCCGCCCGCCGTTTTGACGTCTCAGTACGACAACGCACGGGACGGTTACAACCCCAATGAAACCGTGCTCACCTCGACTGCGCTAAGCGGCGCCGCGGTGGCCCTTTGTCAACCCTCGTGGTCCCCGCTGGCGATCGAGTCCGGGCCGGCCGGCGCGGGCAACGGGATCCTGGCCCAGCCTCTCTATGTCCCGGGGATTTCGGTGGTCAGCCCCGCGACCGCCGCGCAGTGTAACAACGGGGGCAACGGAACCTGCAACATGCTGGTTTCCGTGACGCTCAGCGGCAGCGTGTACGCCTGGAATGCCGATACGGGGGCGACCCTTTGGAGCGACTGTCAGGGCGCGGGCTGCACGAACAATGCACCGTGGGTCAACGATTGCGGTGCGAGTGGGAGCATCTCCACAAGGTACGGGCTAGGGGGGCTGCCCTTTGCGGGTATTATTTCGACGCCCGTGATCGATACCAGCGGTGCGACGCCGGTGATGTACGCAACCAGCCTCTGCCAGACAGCCGCCGGGGGGATGTCGGGCACACAGTGGTGGATTCACGAGATCGACTTGACGACAGGGCTGGATGTATGCGCCGGGGGCGCCTGGTCGAGCGGCGTGTGTTCCGGAACCGACCTGCATACCCAGATCCTCTACCCACCGGCTTCGAGCAGCTCCGATGACCCTGACGTGGGACCCGGAGCGTATCCCTTCAAGGCCTGGCAGCAGATTCAGCGGGCGGCCTTGCTGGAGGTTCCCAACCCGGGCGCGGGCGGGCCGAACAACTTGATCTACGCGGCCTTCGCGTCCGCGCAGGGCGAGATGAACAGCCCCTACCACGGTTGGGTTTTTGGCTTTAACGGCACGCCGAGCGCGCTGACGCAAGAGTTCGCCTTCAACACGTCGGGCTCACTGAGAAACACAAATCAACCGGCCTGCAGCCAGAACTGCTTCTTGTGCAACGCCTACAACGGTAAGAGACCGAACCAATGCAACTCGAGTCCTTCCTGCGTGCCTGGCTCCAATCCGCCGTGCTGTTGCAGCACCAGTTGCGTGCCCCAGGGCTATGGAGCATCCGCGAACTGGTGCGGCCAGGGCGGAGGATCGTGGATGTCCGGCGAGGGAGGGGCGGCGAACACGCTAAGCGGCGTCTCGCACGCCTATTTCGGCACGGGGAACGGCCCATTTCAGCAGTTCCAGTCGGACGGCGTCACCTCCCTGGCGACGATCAGCAACGCAGGGCAAAGCATTCTCGATTTCACGTTTTCGGGCAGCGGATTCGATTCCAGTCCCTCGCAGTACTTCACGCCCTACGGAGGGGTTCCGGTGCAAGATGCGGCCCCGGGGGCGCCTTACACTTTCCAGGGCATGAACCTGAACGACTTTGATATGGCGGTATGCGGAATTCTGCTGTTCAACGATCCAAACACTACCCCCGCTACTCCGCGCGCGGTGACGTGCGACAAGGCCGGTTACGGCTATCTGCTGACGCAGGGCAACCTGTGTGGATCCCCCACATCCCAGTGCGCTCCGGCCTATTCCACGACAAACGGCGGGCAAGCCGGGGGTGCATTGGGCGACCCTGGGGATACCTTTCCGTTCGGAGCGAGCTACACCTTATGCAAGGATAAGACCATCCCCGACACGTGTCATCGCATTACCAGCCTGGCATTCTATCCGGATGGCTCCCCGCAGCGCTTGTACTTCTGGCCCTACGAGGAGGTGATGACGGCGTTTCAACTATCCGACAACACGCCCCAAGCCGGCAGCGGAACGCTTTCCACGGACACGACTCTTACCAAAGTGGATCTCAGTGTGGCGAATCAGGTGGTGGTGGGGGACCAGATCACCAATATCCCCGGCCAGCCCGTGCAGACGGTGACGGCGGTGAACATCGGGAGCACGCAATTAACCGTGTCTCCGGGTTTCACTTCCGCGCTCAGCGGCGTCACGGGATGGCAGTACAATGGCTATTTCATCAATCCGCTACAAGGCACAGAACCTAAGAACGGCGTTGCCACGCAGTACCCCGGCGGCACCGTGGAAGTGACTTCGAACAGCGGGACCGGCGGGGTGGTGTGGGCAGTGGCCAACGTGGCGACCGCCAAGCCCTGCCCCCCCAATTGCACCGGTACGCTATATGCCTATGACGCGAACACGCTGAATTTGCTTTGGTGTACGAATTCGCTGAGTTATTGTGACAATAGCACGGCTTTCGTACCCGCGACATTTGCGCGGCCGACGATCGTGAATGGGAATATCTACGTTCCCACCTTCGGCGGAATCACCAAGGCGGGTAATGCGGACTGTAACGCGGCGGAACCGTGTAACGGCGTGATTGTGTATATACACAACCCATAATGTGCATGGCGATCGGCCTGACAGGTAGCCGACGTTGGCCTGCCCCGCAAGAAGCCTCGCGTTTCGCTCGGCGAGCGGGTCTGGAGACCCGCTGGACGGTCGAAAACCCACCGTACCCCCGGATTGCTCCGGTACGCTATTTGCCTTCGATGCGGCTACGCTGAACTTGCTTTGGTGTACGAATTCGCTAGGTTATTGCGACAATAGCACGGCTTTCGTTCCCGCGACATTCGCGCGGCCCACGGTGCAGCGGCGTGATTGTGCACATTCATAACCGGGGGCCGATTGACAATCGGCCTGCAGGTTGGCACGTGCTAGTTCCATTACCGTCATAACTTGATATTTATCGTCTATTCGCTATTATTCGCTATAATGGTGCGAACTCTGCCACTTCCATGTACTCGAATCTTCCGCGAATCCTGTTTCGCCTGGCCGTCGCTGGACTGGGCCTTGCGCCGTTAAGTGCCGCGACCTGCCCGACTACCACGCCGGCCGGCACGCCGCCCTCTGTTTTGACGTCTCAGTACGACAACGCACGGGACGGGTACAACCCCAATGAGGCAGTGCTGACTTCCACCGCGCTCAGCGGCGGCACGGTAGCCCTTTGTCAACCCACATGGTCCCCGTTGGCGGTTGAATCCGGGCCAGGCGGAGTGAGCAACGGGATACTGGCACAGCCGCTTTATGTGCCCGGGATTTCGGTGGTCAAACCGGCCAACGCCTCACACTGCAACGACAAGGGCACCGGGAAGTGCAACATGCTGGTTTCGGTGACGCTCAGCGGCAGCATTTACGCCTGGAATGCCGATGCGGGGGCGGCCCTGTGGAGCGACTGTGAGGGCACGGATTGCACAAGCGATCCGCCGTGGGTCTACGACTGCGGTGCGAGTGGAAGCGTCTCCACGCAGTACGGACTGGGAGGCAAATCGGGAGGCCTGCCCTTCGCTGGTTTGGTTGCGACGCCCGTGATCGATTTGAGCGGCGCGACGCCGGTGATGTATGCAACCAGCCTCTGCCAGACGGCCGCCGGGGGGATGTCGGGCACACAGTGGTGGATTCACGAGATCGACCTGACGACGGGGCGGGACGTGTGCGCTGGGGGCGCCTGGTCTAAGGGCGTGTGTTCGGGAACCGAACTGCATACGCAGGTCCTTTACCCGCCCAACTCCGGCGAGGAAGTGTTACCCTTCAAGGCCTGGCAGCAGATTCAGCGCGCGGCGTTGCTGGAGGTTCCTAACCCCGGCACGGGCGGGCTAAGCAACTTGATCTACGTTCCCTTCGCGACCGGGCAGGGCGAGATGAACAGCCCGTACCACGGTTGGATTTTTGGCTTTAACGGCACGCCTGGCACGCTGACGCAAGAGTTCGCCTTCAATACTTCAGCCTCGCCGGCCAACACAAATCTACCGGCTTGCAGCAGGAACTGCTACCTCTGCAGCGTCACGCCCCCAAGCGACCCGATCCAGTGCAACTCCAGTCCCACCTGCGTCCCTGGCTCCAATCCGCCGTGCTGTTGCAGCACCAGTTGCGTGCCCAAGGGTTATGGATCAGCCACGAACTGGTGCGGCCAGGGCGGTGGATCCTGGATGTCTGGCGAGGGGCCGGCGGCCAACACGTTAAGCGGCGTCTCGCACGCTTATTTCGGCACGGGGAACGGCCCATTTCAGCAGTTTCAGTCGGACGGCGTCACGTCGGTGAGCACGCTGGCCAACGTGGGGCAAAGCATTCTCGATTTCACGTTTTCGGGCAGCGGATACGATTCCAACCCCTCGCAGTACTTCACGCCTTACGGCGGGGTCCCGGTGCAAGATGCGGCCGCGGGGGCGCCTTACACTTTCCAGGGCATGAACCTGAACGATTTCGACATGGCGGTGTGCGGAATTCTGCTGTTCAACGATCCCCACACAACGCCCGCTACGCCGCGCGCGGTGACCTGCGACAAAGCCGGTTACGGGTATCTGCTGACGCAGGGCAATCTTTGTGGATCGCCTACATCCAAGTGCTTTCCCGGCTATTCCACCGCAAACGGCGGACAAGCCGGGGGCGCCATGGGCGATCCCGGGGACACCTTTCCGTTCGGAGCGAGCTACGCTTTGTGCCAGGATAAGACCAACCCCGACAACTGTCATCGCATTACCAGCCTGGCATTCTATCCGGACGGTTCCACGCAACGCCTGTACTTCTGGCCCTACCAGGAGACGTTGACCTCTTTTCAACTATCCAATGACGAGCGGCGTCACGGGCAGGGGACACTCGCCACGGGTACGTCCCTGAGCAGCGTGACTCTGAGCGAAGCCAATCAGGTGTTGGTGGGGGACCATATCGGGAACATCGCCGGCCAGCCGGAGCAGACCGTCACGTCGGTGAACATGGGGAGTACCCAACTAACCGTGTCTCCAGGTTTCACCTCGGCGCTCAGCGGCATCACGGGATGGGAATACAGTGGCTACTTCGTCGATCCGATACAAAGCACATACCCCAAGAACGGCGTTGCCACTCAGTACCCCGGCGGGACCGTGGAGGTCACTTCGAACAGCGGGAGCGACGGGGTGGTGTGGGCGGTGGCCAATGTGGAAATCGCAAAACCGTGCCCCCCGGATTGCTCCGGTACGCTGTTTGCCTTCGATGCGGCTACTCTGAATTTGCTTTGGTGTACGAATTCGCTGGGTTATTGCGACAATAGCACGGCTTTCATACCCGCGACCTTCGCTCGCCCCACGATCGTGAACGGGAACGTCTATGTCCCTACCTTCGGCGGAATCACGCAGGCGGGCAATGCAAACTGCACGCTGTCGGCCCAGTGCAACGGCGTGATTGTGTACATCCATAACCCGTAGAGATTTGCCTCAAGAATACCAACATGTCCATCCGCTGTTTCGATAACTCGTTGTCACTGGCATTGTGCCTGGCCGCCGCGGGCCTGTCGGCCGCCGCCGGGCCACCGGCCTTTCGAGTCGTTTCGTATATGAACGACCTGGATCAGCCCGCGGGAATACTGCAAGGGTCCGCGGGCGTCTTTTACTCGGAGGCAGGACAATCCGGCCCGCACGCGGTTCTCTCGATTACGGCCGCGGGAGAGAAAACGACGCTGGCCAGCGTGCAGAGTCCCGACCAGATTCCGTCGTTATTAGTGAGCGGGGCTAACGGCCGGTTCTATTCCACGATCGAGCAAGGAGTTCGCCCAGCGCATGTCTTCTCAGTGACATCGGCGCCGGGCAGTCAAGAGATTTATGCAGGACAGAGCCTGCATCCCATTCTGACTCAAAACCTGCCGGACGGCGAACTGCTGGCTATGGCGGTGACCCCCACGGAGGCTCTTTGGTCTCTGGGCAAGGTCGACCTGAAGGGCAACGTAACATCCTTCTATCAGTTTCCGGCAGCCGAGCGGCCGGGCGCCGCGATCTACGCGAGCGATGGCAATTACTACGGCGTTTCCCAGGCGACGAGCGCGTCCACTGGTTACGTTTACCGGGTGACACCGTCCGGCGTTTTGACCAAGCTGTACCGCTTTCCGGCCGGCACTTTCTCGGGATATTTCGCCCTGCCGCTGATCGAAGGCAGCGATGGCAATCTGTACGGCGCCACGCCCAATGGCGGCGCTAACGGGACGGGGGCCATTTACAAGCTCACCTTAGGCGGCCAGTACACGTTGCTCTACTCGTTTCCGAAGGGCAACCTGGGCGGTCCGACGGCGTTAATCGAGGGCAGCGACGGAAACCTGTACGGCGCCACGCTGGGAGCAGTCAGGCACGAGGGTTACAGCCAGTTGTTCCGGATCGGCAAGGGCGGCCCGTATTCCGTGTTGTACGACATGAAGGATGTACGTCGCGACGGCGCCTGCCAGTGTTCGCTGGTACAGGGTAGCGATGGCATCATCTATGGGTCGGCCGTAGGCGGCGGTATCTACGGTGGCGGCCTGTACTTCGCCTTGGATGCGGGGCAACCCAAGCCTGCGCCGCGGCCGCTCGGTTTCAACCCGCGATCGGGTGGGGTAGGCAGCACGGTGTCGATCTGGGGTTCCCACCTGCTGTCGGGGTCGGTGCGATTCAACGGGGTTGACGCGACGGCGGTTTCCAACAGCGGGTCCAACTACTTGCTGGCGACGGTTCCGGCAGGGGCGGCCAGTGGACCGATTACGGTGACCACGCCAGGAGGGACCGTTACCACGCGCGCGCGCTTCATTGTGCGGTAGGTCAGCGCGCAAAGAGACGAAGGTATGGCCGATTGACAATCGGGCCTACAGGTTGGCAACAGTTGCCAACCTGCCCACAAGCAGGCGGGTCTTGAGACCCGCCGCAGGCGTGGACGCCCGTCCCACACTGATAAGAAGAAACTGATGGATAGGAGTACAGGACCGCGCCCTCGCAAGCGGCGCCTTTAGCTCTTGGGCTGGATTTCTGCCGGATGAGCCAGGTGGAACTGATAGCCGACGCATGGTGCGGTCAGGATGTAGCGCGGCTTCGCGGGCTCCGGTTCGATTTTCTTGCGGAGTTGATTGATGAACACCCGCAAATAGACCACCTCGTTGCCGTAGTCCGGTCCCCACACCGCCTGCAGGAGGCGGCGATGCGGAATGGGGGTATTTGGGTTGGTGGCCAGATATTGCAAGAGGTCAAACTCCTTGCGGGTGAGACGGACTTCGTGGCCCCCCGCAACGACCCGGCGCTCGGCGAAGTGGATCTCCAGGCCATCGGTTTCGAGCAATGCAGGCGCGGCTTCCGGGGCCAGCGGGGAGCGGCGCAGCCCGGCGCGGATGCGCGCCAGCAGTTCCTGCATGCTGAACGGCTTGGTCACGTAATCGTCGGCGCCCGCATCCAGGGCGCCGATCTTGTCCTTTTCTTGCTCCCGTACCGAGAGGATGACGATAGCCAGGTCCCAATTGGCGCGAATCTCGCGGCAGGCTTCCAGGCCGCCCATGCCGGGCATCGCCAGATCCAGCAACACCAGGTCGTGCCGGCTGCGGTGCAGCGTGTCCAAGGCCTCTTCCCCGCTGCGGGCATCGGTCACTGTGTAACCCTGGGCAACCAGCATCTTGCGCATCACTCGCCGGATTTGCAAATCGTCGTCGACTACCAGGATTTTGGCTCCGCTCACACGCTGGCCTCCTCATACGCCACAGGCAGAGTAAACGAAAATGTGGCGCCTTCGCCGGGCTGACTCTCAACCCAGACCCGGCCCTGGTGCGCTTCCACGACCTGGCGCGCGATGGGGAGGCCCATTCCCATTCCGGTCAGATTACCGTGCCGCTGCTTCCCGCGGTAATATTTTTCGAAGATCAGACGCTGCTCCTCAGCCGGGATGCCGGGACCGCGGTCGCTGACGCTGATGACCACGCCGGTATCCGCAGCGCGCGCGCGCACGCCAATGGGCGCGCCCGGTTGGGAATACTTCAAGGCATTTGCGGTGATTTCCCGAATGACCAGGCGGATGAGACCGGCGTCGGCGGAAACCGGCGGCAGACCCTGCGGCAAATCGACTTCGATCGGGGAACCGGCTGCCATCTGTTTCTCCAGGGCCGAGTAAACCAGGTCTTCCACCGTGTGCGTCTGTCTATCGAGGTCTACGTGGCCTGCCTCAATGCGCGCCATTTGGATTGTCTGGGTCATCATGGCGCTGAGGCGTCCGCTCTCCTGGTCCATAATCTCAAGCCACTCCCGCTGATCGCGCCCCGGAGATTCGGCCAGCATGGCGTCGATGCCGGCGCGGATGGAGGTAAGCGGCGTCTGAAAGTCATGCGCCAAGGCATCCAGCAGCGTGGCCTTCAACTCATGATGGCGGCGCGCCCCCTCGGCCTGCGCGGCGGCCTCCTGTTTGCGGACGCGATCCATGGCTAAGGCTATCAGATTGGCGATCGACTGCACGGCGGGCGCTGAAATCGAGGCTTCGCCGAATGCAAGGCTGCCGACGGGGCGATCACCCAGATTGACCGAGACCAGGGCTGGATTCCCCGCGGCCGCGCGCGGCAAATCGGCGGAACCGGCCGCCGCCATGAGCGCGGCGTCCGAAATCCCCGGGGGAATACCCGCGCGATGGATTTGGCCGGAAAGCGCATCGAAGAAGGCCACGCCGGGACAGCCAAAAATCTCCACCACCTGGGCGGGAATGTCCTGAGCCAAGGCGGTGGCCGCGCTGGCCTGCATCAGGCTACAGCTCAGGGCATACATGCGCTGGATTTCGCTCTGACGTTGGGTGGCCTCCAGGGCGCGCTTCTTCAGTCTTGCAGACAGTTCGCTGACCACGAACGACGTGATGAGAAAAGTGCCCCACGCGACCCAGTTCTGCGGATCGTCGATTCCCAGCGCAGGGACCGGCGGCAGGAAGTAGTAGTCGAGGAACAAAATACTGAAGACGGAAGCCACGGCCGCTTCGGGCAGGCCCCAAAGCGTGGCCGCTCCCAGCACCACCAGCAAATAGGTGAGCGCCGCAGTGGTACTGTTGGCGCGAATGGTGTAGTGATACAGGACGGACACACCCATCAGGCCCGCACCCAGGATCGCGGCGCGGAGGATCAGGCGGCTCCAGGTTCGTTGACGCATGCGTTGGTCGGCTTGAGGCCATTATAGCCGCGGTACAGGCCGGGGGGCAGGGCCGATTGACAATCGGCCTGCAGGCTGACAACCTGCCCCACAAGGCGGCTTGACACAACCGCGGCAATCAAGTGATACTGGTTCACTTCTCGCTCTTCAAAAATTGCGTTACAAGGGTAGAACACTTTCAAAAGGAGTACCGATGCCAACTGGAAGGATGTTGCTCGCGGTAGTCTTGTGTTTGCTTGTATTTGGCGCGTGTCCGCTGGTTTATGGCCAGGCCACGGGAATCATTTCAGGCACGGTTTCGGACGCCACCGGATCCGCGGTTGCAGGGGCAAAGGTGGTGGTGACGGCGCCAGCCGTGGGCGTCACCCGCGATTCCACGACCGACGAGTCGGGGCATTATCTGGTTCCGCTGCTGCCGGTCGCTAGTTTCACGGTCCACGTGGAATTCACCGGTTTTCAGCCCGCCGAAGAGAAGGACGTCCGCTTGCAAGTGGACGAACACCGCGAGGTGGACTTCAAGCTGTTTCCCGCATCGCTCAAGGAGAGCGTGGAAGTGACCGCGACCGCCGTGGCTGTGGAGACCGCCAACCCGACGCTGGGCCAGGTGATCACTTCCCAGCAGGTGGCCGAACTGCCGCTGAACGGCCGCGACTTCGTGCAGTTGGCGAATCTCACGCCCGGCGCCACTACCGAAACCAACCCGAGCAGCTTTTTTAATGGCGGCCCCAGCAGCGAGGTTGCGGCGCGCGGTTCGTTTTCGCTCTCGGTGGGCGGGTCCCGCGCCAACTCGACCGATTGGCTGTACGACGGCAACGACAACAACGAATTGACCGCGGGCGGCATCGCCATTCTGCCTTCGCTCGACGCCATCCAGGAATTCAAAGTCCTGACTTACAACTACTCCGCCGAATATGGCACGCGCGCGGGACCGACAGTTCTGGTGACGACCAAGAACGGGACCAATAACTTTCACGGCTCGCTGTTCGAGTTTTTCCGCAACACGGACCTGGACGCGCGCAGCTTCTTCGCCACCTACACCGAGAAATTCAACCTTAACCAGTTCGGCGGCTCGCTGGGCGGACCGATTCAAAAAGACAAGACGTTCTTCTTCGCCGATTATCAGGCCAAGATGCAGCGGCACGGGATTCCGTATGTCGGTCTGGTGCCTTCGGTTGCGATGCGCAACGGCAATTTTACCAACGATGCATTTGGCAATCCCAATTCCGAGGTTCTGAATAACCCTTACGCGACCACTCAGACTTCCACTGGGACTCCGGTAAACCAACCCTTCATGTGCGACGGCTCGGGTAACGCGCTTCCCGCGGCTGGGGACGGCAGCCAGACGCCAGGAACGCCGTGCAATAAGATTCCCGCAGGACTGGTGAACCCGATCGGCCAGGCGATGATCAATCTCTATCCGTTGCCGAACGCCAACAACCCCGGCCAAGGCTACAACTATGTCAACGAGCCGGTGAGGAGGCTGAACGAAGGCGAGTTCGACATACGGCTGGACCATAATTTCTCATCGAAAGATTTGATGTTCGCGCGCTTCAGCTACGATCAGGCGTATTCGTTCGTTCCGGGCGGTTCGCCGGGATTCGCCGAGCAGGGCGCCTTTGCCAGTTCGGAAGTCATCGACAATCACGGGCGCAACGCGGCGCTTTCCGAGACGCACATTTTCTCCGAGCGTACCGTCAACCAATTCAGCATTGGTTTCAATCGGATCTCCAACTACTTCACCTCTTATGGCACGGGCACTTGCGAAGCCGACAAGTTGGGGATTCCGGGCGCCAACCTGGGCGGCGCCAGTTGCGGTTTGACCTCCACGGAATTGAGCGGTTATTGGTCGCTGGGCGACCGTGGATACTCGCCCTTTCAGGGCGCCAGCAACGTCTTCTCAATCTCCGACTCGTTCGATATTGTTCGCGGCAGCCACGATATCAAGATCGGCGGCAACATTCGCGCCAACGAGTTGAACACGCTGGCGATCGGTTTCCAGGACGGGTATTGGCTGCTCACCGGCGATTGGGGTGGCGACCCTGCCGCGCAGTTGTTGATGGGCTTCAGCGACCTGGCTATCCACGATCAGACGTTCGCCGGCGATGTCATCGGGCGACGCTGGAAGATGTACCGCCCTTATGTGCAGGACGATTGGCGCGTGAGTAAGAACCTGACCCTGAACCTAGGATTGGCCTGGGCCATAGTCACACCGGAAAGCGAAGCCTTCAATCGCCAGGCAAATTTCCTTCTGGGCCCCCAGACGTTCCTGATCGCGGGGCAAAACGCCAATAAATATGCGGGCGTCAATATGGACTGGAAGGCGCTCGAGCCGCGCATTGGTTTGGCCTGGAAGCCTTGGGGCAGTCAGACTACCGTGCTGCGCGGAGGTTACGCGATCTATCACGATTCCTCGTGGAACATGGGCGCCCAAGGCTTGTGGCAAAATCCGCCCTATTACTACGAGTCCGATGCATTTGCGTTTGGCGGCGGATGTCCGTTCGCTACCTCAGCCTGCGCCACAAAGTATGGCCTGACTCCCTACCCGGCCATTAGCCTGTCGCAAGGTTTTCCGATTCAAAGCACGCCTCCCTCTCCTAATGCATTCACGGGCACGATCAATGTGATGAACCCCAACTTCAAGCAGGGCCAGGTACAGCAGTTCAACGTGAACGTGGAACACCAACTGCCGGGCCAGGTGTTGCTGACGGCCGGATACGCGGGATCACGCGCTTCCCACATTTTGGTATATGGCAACAACTTGAATGTAGGCTCTCCCGGGGCTTGCGGCACGACCGCCGGATACACCCTGGGTTGCGGACCGGGCGGAGCGGCTTTTGGCGTTCCGGAGACGAACTTCCCTTACTCCACCATAGATAACATGACCGACGATGGGAGGGCTCATTACAATTCGCTTCAAATCAAGGCTGAAACCAAGAGTGCCCGGCATGGTCTCTATGCATTGATTGGCTATACCTATGCCAGGAACTACGACTCAGGATATACAGACGGCTTGGGCAGCAATCTGGGCGCGCCTTACTATCCCCTGCCCGGGTGGCAAAAGTTAGATTGGGGCCTGTCTCAGATCAACCTCAATAACGATTTCACCGCCAGCGTGATCTATGAGCTGCCGTTCGGCAAAGGTAAGGCGTTCGGTAGTGACTGGAACGGTCCGGTCAATGCCATCCTGGGCAATTGGGAAGTAACCGGGATCCAGAAGGTCACCTCGGGTTTTCCGGTTTTCGTGGTGGCGGACAATAACTCCGGCGTCAACTTCGAAAACAACGGGAACAGCTTGAACCGCCCGAACCAGGTTTGCAACCCGGTATTGAGCAATCCGACGATCAACGCGTGGTTCAACACCAGTTGTTTCGTGGCCCCGCAGAGCGGGGAACTGGGGAACGCTTCCCGGACTCCGCTCTCCGGCCCGGACTTCGTGAATACGGACTTTTCGGCTATCAAGCACTTCCTGGTGCCAGGCCGCGAGGGAATGAAGGTCGATCTCCGTGCCGAGGTCTTCAATCTCTTTAACCATCCGCAATTCGGTACGCCGGGCAGCAGCATTTGCGCGGCCTGTCCGCTGGTCGGCGCCGCGGGATTCGGCTCGATCAACACGACGGTCAATAACCCGCGTCTATTTCAGTTTGCGCTTAAGTTCTTGTTCTAAGATCGTCGCGCTCGCGCTGCTGGCGATCGCCGCCGCGTAGTTGTGGGGCGGGCAATTTTGCCCCGGGGTCCCCTCTGGGGGCGGCTTTCAGCCGGCCCGGGCCGCCTAAAAAGGCGGCTGCGGCCAGGATTGGCAGCCAGGATTGGCCGCCCCACGTCATAGGAGGGAATGCCTGGCCCGGCATCTATATCCGTCTTCGTTTGAATGCGACTGCGGACACCAGTCGCATTTCTTCGCGAACACGGTTCGTGAGGTGGCGGCAGATAGTCTTCGCCGCCGGAAAACGATCGAACTGTGGGATTCGGAGCGCGAAGATCACGCTGTCGAGTTCGTAGGCGGGCGGCCCGTCGCGATGATTTGCCCAAAGCTCGGGCGCTGCAAAATAGACGGCGTTCTGGAACCTGTTAGAAAATCACATCGAAATCGGCCGTGAATCGGCGGTGGCGGTCGCCGAAGAACAAGCCGTACGCCGGGTCGGCGATGTTGCCGTGGAAGGCCGCCGGGTTGAAATGATTGGTCAGGTTGAAGCCGCTGATGGACGGGCGAATCGTGTATTTCGGACTTAGCTTGAAGTCTTTGGAAAATCGTGAGTCGAGCGAAACGAAGCTCGGGAACCTGCTGGCATAGGGCACTCCCACGTAATTCTGGTACGCGTCGGTGACGACGTAAGGGAACCCGCTGCGATACTCGAAGACGGGCGCAATGCGAAACCCAGCCGGAAGCTGGACCAGCCCCCAAGCCAGGAAGCGATTGGGCAAGTCCGCCGGCAGATTGCCGAACTGATTGGCGCGGACGATGGGCACGGGAAAGCTGCCCAGGTAGTTGGCGAAATCGTTCAAATCGCCGCGCGCCTGGCTGCGCACGTAGGAGAAGAACAACTCGCGCTTCTCGTTCAGCCGTACTCGGGTAGTCACTTCAAACTGCCGGTAACGCGACTGTCCGGTGCCCGAGAGCAGGTCGGCGCCCGTATTCGTCGCGGGATTTGGCGCTACCGTGTTCATGATCACGAGTCCCGACGAAGCGGTCTGCATGTAGCCCACGCGGAGCTTCACGTGCTGTGTGAGCGGCTGCTCGATCTGCAGGCTGCCGGTCGCGCTGCGAGGGGAGAAGTTGCCTGCGTTGGATTCCTGAAAGACGAACGGATAGCGCACATCCACGGTTCCCAAACCGTTTTGATAAAGAAACGGTCCTGCTGAAACCTGGCCGTCGGCGCCGAACATGGTGATTACCTGGCTCGGATATTGATTGAACGCGTAAACGTTCAATGGGACCCGATCGTAGAACAATCCGACCCCGGCGCGAATCAGCGTGCCGGCGCTGGGGAAGATGTTCCAGGCAACTCCCGCGCGCGGCGCCACGCGAAAGCTCTCCGACACCTGCTGGGACTCCGTACGGACACCTAAGTCGACAGACAGCCGCGGCGTCACAATCCAGTGATCCTGTCCGAAGAAGGCATACTCGGTATCCCAGCGGCGAAATGCCTGGCCGCCGGTAAAGGATATGCTCTCGATCAACTGGCTGGCGGAGTTCAGAATGTCGATGGGGTGTTCGGTAACCTGGCCGTTATCGGTACTCTCCGCCAGGTAAGAGCCAACTTTGTAGTTATGCGTGCCGAGCCAGTTGACGGCGCCAAAGCTGAAGACCGTCGCGAGACTGAGGCGGGATGCGTTACGGGCCTGCTGCGCAAAGTAGCTTCCGGTGTTGCCCGCCGGGGTCATGGTCAGATCCTCGGATCCCTGGCCCCACACGCGGGCGTCGAAGCGCGTGGCGGAGAAAGTACTCTCGAACAGGCCGGAGCCGATGGTGAGCCGATCCGCCAGCGTGGCGGTGTAGTTGTGGGTGCTGGCATCCGGCGTGGTGGGCTGCGGATTGAAGAAGTTCATATTCACGAAGTCCAGCCGCTGGGGAGCTACGTGAAAGGTGGCCGTTACCAAGTGCTTGCTGGACGCGATCCAATCGAACTGCGCGAAGGAATTGAACCCTTCCTGCTTTTTATTGTTGTAGGGGAACGGCAATTCGAAGACTTCCGTCTTGCGCATCTCGTATTCCAGGCCTTCGGAGAAGTAGAGCTTGCCGGAAATCAGCGGGCCTTCGGCGTTGACGCGCGGGGTGGCGTCTTTCAGGCCTTGCATGTGGTAGCTGCGAATGCGGAAATCGGGGAACGGATCGTTCAATTCCCACTTCCACTTATCGCCGCCGCGCCGGGTCTCCACCGAGACCAGGCCCTCGCTGAATCGTCCGTACTCCGCCAGGAAGGGTGTCTGATAGAAGTTGAGCGTTTCCACGCTGTCGATGGGCACGGTTAAGCCGAACTGTCCGGTGGCGGGATCGGTGACGTCGGCGGAGTTGACGATGAGCGCGCTGCGATGTTCGCCGGCCGCGGAAAGGAGCAGCCCGCCGTTGGGATCGCGGACCACTCCCGGCAGTAAAGGCAAAGCGTCGCTCACGGTTTCGGGCCGGCCGGGGAGTTCCTTGACGGTGTGGATGTGCAGGTCGCTTGGCGCCGAACCGCCTTGATCCACGGGCGCAGCCGTGCCTTTGACTTCGATGCTGTCCTGCCTTGCGAGGGCGGGAACCAGCGTCAGCTCGATGGATACGGAGACCGATTGCGAAAGGTCCAGATCGCTCTTCCGGGCGGTTTCGAAACCATCCTTGGCGGCGGCGATTGCATAGATGGCGGGTTTGAGTTCGGTGAATCGAACGTGCCCGTTGCGGTCGGTCACGACCGACGAGACCGCGGTCTGGCCGGTGATCAAATCGACGTGCACGCCGGGAACCGGCTGGTTCGCCGAGTCGACGACCGACACTTCTATAGATAAGTCCGCTGGCGGCGCAGCGGCATGTGCCGCAGCCGGCCATAACAGTATGGCTGCGCACACGCATCCCCGTAGACGCATCATGCTGCTTTCTTTTTATTTTAACGCCGTTAGGATTGTTTACGTGGCGCGCGGGGATGTGGTTGCATTGAATGGCCCAGTACCCAGTTGTGGGGCGGCCAATCATGGCCGCAGCCGGCTTTTAGCCGGCTCTGGCCGCCTAAAAGGCGGCTGCGGGCATGATTGCCCGCCAACGACGACTAATGGCTGTCGCCATCGTGGTCCACGTCGCCCATGGCGGCCTTGGCCGTGCTGCTCAACTGGACGGTATCCTCGGGTGGATTCGCCTTACTGGCTTCCGCATGCCTGGTGACGGCCGCCGGGGGCGGGTGGTTGGCGGCTTGTTGTACGTGAGTGTTAGTAGCGCTGATGGTCATGTTCACCTTATCGGCTGCCTGCACCGTAGTTTGCTCTGTTTTTCGGATACCATAAACGCTTGCGGTCCACGCGGCGTCAAAGTGTGTGGACAACCCGGAGGACTCATGAAACGCCTGGCCCTGTGGCTGCTCCCGATGACTCTGTCCGCGGGGCAGGCGCGCTATGCCCGGGTGGGCGACTTCGACGGCGCCGTCCAAGTACAACTCCAGGCAGCCGACGATTGGCAGCCCGCGCGGCGCAATCTGCCGCTGCGCGAGTCGTCCTGGGTGCGCACGGAAGGCGCGGCGCGCGTCGAAGTGGAACTGGACGATGGAAGCGTCTTGCGGCTGGGCCCCGATTCCCTGGCAGAGCTTTCCGATTACACGCGCCTCTCCACAGGCCAGCGGATCACGCTGATCTCTTTGGACCACGGCTTGGCCTATTTCACGGGCGTGGCGGAAGGCAAGAATTCCCTGGTGGTGGCCGTGCCGGGAGCCCAGGTGAGCATCGGTCAAGGCGCCCACCTGCGGATGGAAGCGCGCGATCCCTTGAGCCTGATCACCGCGACGGACGGTGTGGCGCGCTTCTCCTCTCCCACCGCCGAGTTCGATTTGACTCCGGGCCAGATGGTCAAGCTGGACCCAGGCCATCCGGCCCGCTTCGTCCTCAATCGCGAGATCCCGCCGCTGGAGACCGACCGCTGGTCGGAGGAGCGCGACAAAGTGCTGCTTTCGACCACCTCGGCCGCGCACGTGCCAGGTCTCGGATACGGCCTCGCCGACCTGGATGCGTATGGGGTATGGGTCCAATCCGCCGATTTCGGCGCTGTCTGGAAACCCAAGGCGCCGGCCGGCTGGGCGCCTTTCCGCAACGGCGAATGGCGCTGGTACGACGGCCTCGGCTACACCTGGATCAGCGACGATCCATGGGGTTGGCTGCCGTATCATTACGGCCGCTGGATGCAACAGGAGGGCTCTGGCTGGACCTGGGCGCCGGGCGAAAGCACCGTGTTCAAGCCGGGCGAGGTGTATTGGCTGAAGAGCGCCAGACTGGTCGGTTGGGGCGCGCTGGCGCCGGGAGAAAACTGGAAGCCGCCGGATCAGCCGCGCCAGTATTTGAACGCCAATACGACCTACGCCGGCTACACGCCGGAATCGCTCGAAATCGACCCGGCGGGCTTTGCGGCGCGTCCGCGGGAGCCGCTGGCGACGGCTGTCTTCGTGCAGGCGCTGCCGTCTCCGCCGTTTCCGGCGGCGCGCCTGGATGCATTCCGCCCGCCGTTGCGCGCTGGCGGCACGAGCGCTGTGGCCGTGTCGACCGACACGGCGTTTGAGGTTCCGCCGGCTCCCCAGGCTGACGCGCAGCCGGCCCCCGCACCCGACCCCGCGTATACGAGCGGTCCGCCCGAGGCGCCTCCGGTGGTGATCGTGCAGGCGCCGCCGGAGGAGGTGCAGGTTCCTGTGGATCTACACGGGCATCATCGTGGTGTACCCGCCGGGGGCTAAGGCGCCTGCCCCCGTGTCTGTGCCTGCGCCTAAGACCCCGCCGAAACCGGTTGCGCCGCCGCCTCCGCCTAAGCCGAAAGTGCCGGAACCCGATAAACCGGTGAAGTAGGGAGCTATGCGCACATCCTTCACATTACCGATCCTGTTGCTGGCGGCCGCGGCGGCCCGTGCCGAAGATCCGTTGGTGGTGCTGGCGGCCGCGCGCAGCGGACGCATCGAGTTTTTTGACGCGAACCTGTTGCCGCTGGGCGCAATCGGCGTCAACCAACTGGTGGAAAGCGTCACCGCCAGCCCGGATGGCCGCCGGCTCTATGTTGCGCAGGAGAGCCAAAGGGGGTCGGGCGCCTGCTGCGGTCTGTTTTCGCTCGAGCTGGATTCGGTGAAAATGTGCCTTCTGACCGCGCCCGCATTGTTCGGAGCGCCTTCGCCGGACGGCCGCTTTCTCTTCACCCAAGGCGATCGGGGGGTAGACATCTTCAACGCCAGAACGTTGCGCCGCCTTCCCACCATGACCGCGCCGGGCGCCTACAACTTGCAACCTTCGCCTAACGGGCGGTGGCTCCTGGGGGTCACGAATTCTCCCGCACCTTCCCTGGATATCTTCGATCTGCAGGCCAAAGCGATGGTCCGCAGGCTTCCGATTCCGGCCGGACCGGCCACCGGCGCCTGGGCCGGCGACCGCTTTTACATC
>JBEKPZ010000077.1:0-25048 GCA_049520215.1 Bryobacteraceae bacterium
TGGTTGTCGCAGTCGTCTTCGACGCGCACGGCCAGGGTGTGCTCGCCGGGCGCGATGTGGTCGAGCATCAGATCGTAGGCCAGTTCGTGGGAATCGGAAAGCCCGGTGAGCGGGGCGGCCAGAGTCCAATCGCCGCCATCCAGGGAGTATTCGGCTTTCTTGATGTTGCTCAGCGCATCGGCGGCGGTCCAGGTGGCGTGCAGCTTGCCTCCGGATGCGCCGGCTGCCAGACCGGCGATGCGCGGCGGCGTGTTGTCGATCAGAAACGGATCGCTCACCATCGCAGTGGAGAGGGCGTCGGCGGGCGGATTGCCGGGCAGGTCGGACGCCGTCACGCGAACGCGATACTCGCCATCCGGGAACGCGGTGGAATCCCAGCTCCAGTACCTTTCCCGCACCTTTTCCTTGAGGAGCTTCCAGTTGGTCTCGTGCACGCCGCGGATCTCCACGGTGAAGATGAGGCTGTCGCCATTATCGTCCGCGGCGGCCCAGCGCGAGCCGATGAATCCCTTGGCGTACTGCATGGAGGGCGCGCCGGACTCGAGCGATAGGGACGGCCCGGAACTGGAGGGCGGCTTGCCGATGGGCGGGAGCGTCAGGGTTTGCGACGGAGTGAGCGGGCCTGCCGGTGCGGGGAACTTGTAGTTGGGGGGCGTGCTCTCGATGGCTTCGATGCGCGGCGCCACGTTGCGCTGCAGGTAGGCCACATCGACGGATTCCAACTCGGGCGATTGCGCGCCTGCTGCGGTGAGGATCGCTTTCCACTGAATGAAGCGGGCGGCGGGCGCGGCGATGCGGTCCCCTTTGGGATCGGCGATCGCCGTGGACCACGGGCTCCAATTCGTCTGCGGCCGATCCAGGTTTCCGCTGCGAGCGGCGATGGCGACGCTGCCGCCGTTCAGATGCGCTTCGAAGCTGAGCCGGCCCCATTGCGAAAAGAAGCCGGCATCGAAAACGTCGCTTTCGAGGGAGCCTTCGTGCGCCAGGTCCGGACCCAAGCGGTAGATCTTGCCGACGTTGCCCGTGGCGGCGTAGAGCGCGCCATCGGCGCCGGTCTGGAAAGCGGTGATCTGGGTGGAGGGCGCGGTGAGCAGCGCCGTGCGCAACACATCGGACTCAATGCGGTAGATGGTACCCTTGTTGCCGGAACCGAGCAGAGCGCGCCCTTGCGCATCGAACGCGATGGCATAGACGATGTCCTGGGCGTGGCTCCAGATTTTGTGCGGATTGCCGCCAGGATCGATGCGGTACACGTCCGAACCGGTCACCGACACGCCACTCGAAGAGGGCGCCATGGAGGGAGGGGGCGCGGCGGCATGGACTTGCAACGGCGCGCCGGGTGCAGCGGGCAGCGCAGGAGACGGAGTTGGGGCGGGCGGTGGCGCGGACGACGGGGCTGGCTTGCTGCCCACTCCCGCCGCATAAATCGAACCATCGGTAGCCACCGCCACGGCTGTGACTTCGCTCTTGCTCAGTTGGTACAGGACGAAGCCAACGCCCGCGGGAGAGACCCGAATTACCAGGCCGCCGGGATCGGTGCCCAGAATGATGTTGCCGGCGGCATCTACCGCCATCGACCGCACATGGGTCTCGTCGGTCTGGTACAGGACGCTGCCATGGCCATCCGGGGTGACACGGTGGACGGTGCCCGGATCGCCAGTAGCCACCAACAAGTTACCCGCTTTGTCGAACGCCAGGGCCCAGATGTACTTGGCTTTGGGATCGTAGAAGACTTCGTGCTTGCCGTCGGGCGCGACGCGGTAGACCTTGCCGTCGGGCGCCGTGGCCACGTATACGCTGTCGCGCGCGTCGATGGCGATCGCCGGAATCTGGAGGCCGTCCAACTCCGCCAGCGTCTTCTTTTCGCCAGAGGCTGAAAGGCGGTACAGCTTGGCGCCGGGACCGCCGCCGGAATACAGGTTGCCCTGGGAGTCCCGCGCCAGGGCCCACAGGTACGCCGACGAAGTGTCGTAGATTTCCTGGAATTGCGGCGCCAGAGTCACGAGGCCGTCGCTGCGCAGCGACAGGTTCTTGAGATTGCCCTTTTCGAAATCGGCGTAGTCGCTTGCGGTCCAGGTCCGAGTCTGGGAAGACAGGAGACAGGGGGCAGAAGTCAGAAGACAGAAGACAGAAGTCAGAAGAGCACGCGCACATCGAGACTTCGGGGAAGTCCGACCGGGCGCCGACGAAGCGTAGGATTTAATCATAAGTGTAGGCCGGGGGATTCTGACTTCTGTCTTCTGACTTCTGACTTCTTCTTCTGTCTTCTTCTTCACTTCACCATGATATTCAGCGAGTAACTGCCCGTAATCACATAGTCGAACGGCAGGGACATCTGCTCCGAGGCGCTATCGGGCGAGGTAATCAGCGAGCGGTTGGAGCCGCGCCCGGACTGCATGACATTCAACACCGAGGCAGGCAGGCTGGGGAGGGTCTTATCGTCGTAATACGCGGTGGGGCTGGCTTCCAGGAGCGAAACATAGAGTTTGTTGTTACTGCGCTCCTGGTTGATGAGCGAGACGGTCTGCGGCAGGTCGATGTAATGGTTCACCATGCCGGCCACGTTTTGCATGCGGTTGATGGTGTCGGCGTCGCTGAGCACGATTTTGTGCTCGCCCTTGGCCAGCCCGGCCGGTATCTTGAGCGTGAAATTGCGCTCGAGGCTCTCGCCGCGGTAAGGACGCAGGAAAACTTTCACCGCCACATCGTCGCCGGGGCGCGCCTCGGGAGCCGACAGCCAGGCGTTTTCGATACTGGCCACGCGGCGCTCGGGCAGCAGGTCGACGGTGACAGAGACGCGCTTGACGCTGGGCGAATTGACGGCGTTCATATACAGGCGGTTGAACTTGTCGCCCCACCAACCGGCCAGCACCATGGGCGCGGGCATGGGCATTTCGCCGGAGGCTTGCATGGTGGAAAGCGACAGGTTCGGGCCGCCAGAGAGTTCCACGTCGGCGGTCAGGCGGTAGGTGGCCTCTTCCTTAAACTCGTTCAACTCGGAAAGCGAGTTGAACAGTGTGAGCATCATCAGGTAAGGCGTCCACTTCTGCTGCACGAAGACGTTGAAGCGAAGGTTCTTCTGGCCGCGCACCGCATTATTCTCGCCGAACGAGCGCACTTGTACGGTCACTGGAATCATGGCCGATTCCTCACCCAGCACGCCCATGATGCCGCTGTGGCGGTCCTGATGCAGCGCGCCCACGATCTCGGTGGCATTGGCGAATTTGTTGGGCTGGAACTGGGAGGCCAGCGTCATGACGACCTCGCCCTGGCTCATCGGCATATCCACCGGGCCGAGGTTGAAGAAAGAATGTCCAAAGGCCAGCACGCGCTGCCCGTCGTTGTAAGTCACGGTGCCGAGGCCGGTGATGCTCATGTCGCCCGAGACCAGCACGCCGGCGACCGGATCGCCGGGACGCAGCGAAGTCTGCCAGCCGGGCGCGGGTTTGGCGGTGTAGGTGGCGCTGGACGCGCCGCCGCCCTGCACCGCCGTAATGCCAAGCTGGTCGAACAGCGGTCCGAAATCGCGCAGCACATTCTCGTGGAAACCGGAGAACATCAGCGGCGTTTCGATGGGAACCATCATGGGCGCCTGCCGCGGCAGATTGGGCAATGCGCCCGCGGCTACGGCCTGCGACAACAGATCGCCGGGCAAGGCAGCCTGGGTGCGGGCGGCCACTTTATCGGGCGTGTGCGCATCGGCGGGCCGGGACTGGTCGAGGTCTTCGATTTCCAGCATCAGCTCGGCCGGCGTGATGCCGCAGATCGCGTCGGGCGAAAAGACGCTAAGCCGGAGGGCCACCGCGCCCACCAGCTTGCCATCGATGTAGACGGGGCTGCCGCTCATCCCGCCGGCGACATTGGTGCGCACGGCCTTGCCGCCCAGTTTGGCGAGGATGACGTCCTGCCGGGGTCCCCAAGCGTTCTTCCACAGCCCGAGGATTTCCACGGGAACCGGCTCGGGGGTGGTCCCGTTAAACACGGTCCATGCGGTGCCCTGCATGCCCGGGCGGAGGTCCGAAGCCTTGAAGATATCCACCTTGCCGATCCGCGGCCGTTCGGGCGCGAGGTCTGCCGCGCACAGGGGAAAGGCGAGCGCCGCAATGGACAGGACGATTGCGGGCATGCGATGCTTCATGGGGTTGGGTAGCTCCGTTACGACCATTGTACTATGGCCAGCGAGCGGTTCCTGAGCGGGACGCGTGGGGGCGCCGAGCCGATGGTGGGTTCACGGAAAGAATTGTCACCTGAATTTGACCTGATGGCCGGATTGAGGTAGGATATGAATGCGGGGTGGAGCAGTCTGGTAGCTCGTTGGGCTCATAACCCAAAGGTCGGTGGTTCAAATCCACCCCCCGCAACCAAACAACTCAACGACTTACGGGCCTGCTGAAACATTAAGGTCCGACCCACCCACATATTTACCCACATATCTTTTCCGCCGACTCGGCTTCTTGGCCGCTGCCACCCCAAAATAAAGTTGACAATAAGCCATCGATCTGGTATCATGAAGATGGCTATGTAGTTTCCCCCCGCCCCCCCACCAGCACGGCTCCGCCGTGGCTGTCGTAGAGGGGCTTGGCTTCACTGCCAAGGGGAACTCGGATCCGGGCGTTCGTCGTTCGACGCGGCTACCTTGAAGATCTGGAGTTCCAAATGGGACAGATTCTTGAATTCCCGAAGTGGTTTTCTGAGAATAGTCGCATTTCTTCACCGCGCACATCGATTTATTCGATATATTCTCGAACTATGGACACGGCGCTCGGCGTGGCAAGGCACGCTCTGCGCCGCGGCGGTCGCGCCGCGCTGGAGCGAACTCAACGGCGAACTGAGCATTGCTGCCAGGGCCGGCGATTTTGACGGGATGGTGACGTCGCGCCAATTGAACCTGGCCAGCGCGGCCAGAAGCAGCCATCCTCGCATCGGTGACTCAGCAGAGCCCATTCGTGTGATGTCTTCCCGGCAAAATCCGCCGGCGCCGGTCTCAGTCGGCTGGACGCACCCGTATTCGCTCTCCGTTATAGACCACGCTGCACGACTCCCGGCCGCTTGCGGAAATGAACACGATATTCCATTGGCGCGACGTCACCATCCCGTCAAAATCGCCGGCTCGCGCGGCAACGGTCAGTTCGCCGTCGAGTTCGTTCCAGCGCAGCATCACGATAGAGAATCGGCCAGACTCGTAGTTGTAGTTGTCTCCCTCATCCTCGTACAGCGGGAAAGCGCCGTCCGCGCCCCGATAGACCCGAATCTCGTAAGGAGCATCGCGCACCTCATCCGCGTATTGCATTACAGGCGACATCGGCACGATCGCGCCGCAGCGCGCGAACACCGGCATCACCTCGAGCGGCGCGGGCGCCTCGACAGCCGCTCCGCCGGGAAACCAAGTCTCGGTCCAGAAGTCATACCATCCGGTCCCCGCGGGCAAGTATACCGGCCTACTCTTCTCCGCCCCGGTGATCGGGACGGAATTCCGATCGAAGTACATGGGCTTCGTGACCGGGCAGGCCATCAGGCCGGGACCAAACAAGTATTGGTCGGTAAGACCGTGGGTCCACAGGTCCCCCGGGAAATCCAGTGCGACCGCGCGCATGATCGTCCAACTGTTCAGGCTCACCTGGGCCGCGACGGAGTAGATGTACGGCAGCAATCGATAGCGGAGGCGGATGTACTGAACGATCGCATCGTAGAACGGAGTGCCCGGTTCGCCAAAGCGCCAGGCTTCCCGCGGCGCGTCCGTTCCATGCGAACGGAACATCGGCAGAAAGACCGCGTACTGCAACCAGCGTGTGTAGAGTTCCCAGTAGCCGAGGTCGGTGCAGCCGGTGTCGTGGGGATCGGGCGCCCCAGACGAGCCATCGGTCAATCCGCGGCATCCGGCCTCATAGTCGCCGCGCCAGAACCAATATGCTGGATCGTTCTTGATGAAGAAGCCGCCGATATCCAGATTCCAGTAAGGCTCTCCGGCCGCACAGAAGTTCAACCCCTCGGGGATCGAGCGCCGCAGCGTCTCCCAGGTGGCGCTAATGTCTCCGGACCAGGTGGTTGTCCCATAGCGATGCTGGCCGGCGTAAGACGACCGGGTGACATTGACCATGCGTTTGCCGGAGGTGACGCCGCGCTGGCCCTCATACATCCCTCGGGAATGCAGCAGCGAGAATGCGCCGATGCAGCCCGGATCGAGGTATCGCTTCGCTTCCCCGGTGTTGAGCGGCAGACGTTCATGCGGCTCGGGCTTGACCGCGCCACGCCAGTCCGATTCGAACGGCTCGGTGCAGTCGCACCACCACGCGTCAATGCCGTTCGAGAATAGTCCGCGGTTGGCCTGCTCCCAGTAGCAGCGCCGCGCTTCCTCCTGGAAGGCATCGTAGGTCGATTGATTCCCCAGCAGCATGCCGCGTTCGAGCAGTTCTTTCCGGTTCGGACTGTCGCCGGTCATGGCCGGCCAAACCGACACCATCAGTTTCGCGCCCATCCCGTGCAGCGTGGCGGTCAGTTCCTTCGGATCGGGAAACCGCACAGGGTCGAACGATTTCTGTCCCCAGCCTCCGCCATCGGGCCAGTGTTTCCAGTCCAGCACGATCAGATCCAGGGGGATGCCGCGCCGGCGGTGTTCGCAGACGATATCTACGAGTTCTTTGGCGTTGACGTAGCGCTCTTTGGATTGCGTGTAACCGAAGTACCATTTCGGCGGCATGGGGACCCGGCCGGTAAGTGCGTGATACCCCCTGGTAATGTCGTCGAATCGCTCGCCGCGGATGAAGTAATAGTCAAGCTCGTCGACGACGTCCGCCCATATGTAAGACCCGAGAGCGTCGTCGTGAAAAGTCATCAGGGAGTAACAGTCGAACAGCATCCCGTATCCCCTGGTGGAGACGAAATAAGGAATAACCGCTTTCAGGTTGTGCTGATATAGCTCCCTGGACTTGCCGCGAAGGTTACCGTAGCCCTCCTCGTGGGACCCCAAGCCGAAAAGCGCCTCGTCCTCGGCGAAAACGAATTCCAGCTTGGCCTGGAAGGCATGCCGATCGAGGACACTCTCCGATTCATCGGCCGAAACGCGGACACCGTCGATCCCGTCCGTGGACGCTGTCGCGGAATTGCGGAAGCGGTTCCTGTACACTTCTACCGGTGTCAGCCATTTGCCTCCGCGCTCGGGCTCGCACAGCAGCAGGCGGCCTTCCGGGTCGAAGCAGGCGATCGCGCCCGTCTTCTTGTTGACGCTTGCGGCTAACGACGCCGTCGCGGCTCGGAATTCGGTTGCGTCTTCCTCCATCCGGTAATTCGGATACCAGGAGTTCGCCACCACCGAGAGACTGGCCCGGTCCTGGAACGGCTGCTTCCCGGTCATCGTCACCCTGACGATGGACTCGCCGACGAAGCCGATCCGCAGGCGCGATGCTTCGGAAGTCAGGACGAGAGATTCGCGATTGCTTTCGAGTCGATACATATCATGCCTTATCGATCGCCGCTACGGCGCGGCGCTGGTCCAACTCCTGACGGATGCGCGGTTCCATGGCCTCGTACCGGGAATAGAAGAGGGTTGGCAGCAGGCTGAGCGCGAAAAAGGCCGCGGGCAGCCAGATGAATCCGATCTCTATACCCGCCAGCGACGATGCGGTCTGCCTTGCGTTCGGAACGTAGCCGTAGGCGGCCATGGTCCAGGCCGGCAGGGCACCGCCGATGCCGCTGCCCGCCTTGAAGCAGAGCGCGGCGCCGATTGCAGTCAACAGGCCTGCCGAGCGAATTCCGGTCTTCCACTCGCCGTAGTCGACGCTGTCCGAGAGGATCGAGAACGGCAACGTCATGGCCACTCCGCCGGCGATCGCGGCAAAAATCCAGCCCGCCAGCACGGCCGGAACCGACGGCTGAGCGAAATACATCAGCAACTGGCCGGCGATCGACCCAGCCAGTCCCAACGCCCACAGGTTCCGCTTCGAGGTGTAGCGGCAGAGCCATGGCAGGAAGACAACGGCGCTGAGCGAAACGATATCCAGGCTGTTGACCAGCGGAACCAGGTCCTTGCGCCCGAGCTTGTAGGTGAAGTAGTAGATCACCGCCGAAACTCTGGACACGTAAGCGATCCAGAAGAGAAACGTGCTCGAGGCGATGATCATCCAGGGCCAGTTGCCCGCAATCGCGCCGAACGAATCCAGCATCCGCTCCGGATTCCTGGGCGCCTCGACGACCTCCTCGAGGTTGCGAAACGCCAGCAGGAACAATATTACCGCCCCTGCCGCGAAAATGGGCATCGTCAGCATGAATCCACGTTTGTCGTTTCCGTGGCCGAGCAGGGCGATGAGGGGAAGCGCCGTGGCGTTGACGATCAAGACGCCGACCTTGGAGCCGATCATCCGGTACGTTGTCAGCATCACGCGCTGGTTTGGGTCCGGCGTAAGCGCGGACAGAATTGCGGTGACTGGCGTGTTGATTCCGGTGTAAAGGATGCCGCAGACGATATATGTGGAGGCCGAATACCAAACCTTGGCGTGAGTACTCAGGTCCGGCGTCAGAAAAGTCAGGACGCCGAACACGGCGTACGGTCCGCAGAGCCAGAGAAACCACGGGCGGTACCTTCCCCACCTGCAGCGAGTTTTATCCAGAATCATCCCCCAGACCGGCGCATCGACTCCATCGATGCAGCGGGCCACCAGGAGGATCGTGCCGGCGATGCCCACCGGAATCCCGTACACGTCCGTGTAGAAGTACAGCAGGTAGGTTGAGATCACCGCAAACACGAGTTGTCCCGCGGTATCCGTCGCGGCATAGCTCAGGCGTTTGAGATTCGATATGGTGTGCATATAATTGCGGCTAAGTAAATGGCTCAGCGCACTGGGTCGAACTTCAATTCGGCCAGAGCGTCATGCCTGGCGCGAATCTGCTTCGATTTTTCGAACGCCGCGGCCGCTGCGCTGGCGTCGCCGGCTTCCTGATAGAGGCGGGCAAGCTGGTAGTGCACGCTGCCGTCTTCGTCGCTGGCAAGGCCTTGCGTCAGTTCCTTTATCGCCTCCTTCGGCCGGCCGGTTCTCGCGTACACCTGGCCCAGCAGGGCGTGAACGTGGGGCAGGAGATCCGGACGCGCGTGCAGACCGTGTTCCAGATAAGGCTCCGCTTCCGCGTACGCGTGTCGCGCCACAAGGATCTCCCCCATCAGGAGATTGATCTCGCCATCCGCCGGACTTCGCGCGAGCGCCTTCTGTGCCGTGCTCCGGGCCTCGTCCAGCCTGCCGTCGGCATAATCGGCTTTAGCCAACCCCGCCAGGCCGGCCACGCTTTCCGGCGAGGCCGCCAGCACCTTTGAATACTCTTCCCGTGCTTGGTCAAACATCCTTCGGCGCTGGTAGGCGTCGCCGAGCAAAGCATGGATTTTCGGTGAAGCGGGTTCCACCTCACCGGCGCGCGCGAGCGCAGCCACCCCCAGCTTCTGGTTGGCCCGCACCGCCCAGTACCAGCCCGCCGGATCGTTCGGATACTTCTGCCGAAGGCGATCGCTCGCCAGAGCGGCGGTCCGGAAGCGCCCCGAGAAATAGGCATTGCTCGCGAACCTTTGCAGGTCTTCGAGGTTGCCGGATTCCGGGACGGCACTTTCCGGTTCGAGCGGGGTCGGGGGACGGGCCCCCTCGCGCAAACGCGCCGCCACGACGCCAGCCATGTTACCGGCAGACTGCCGCAGTTGTGCCAGCCGCACCTCGAGTTGTGGCGTCTCGAGGCCTTCCCAGAACCTGGGCAGCGACGAATCGAATCCCTCCCGGTCCGAGTTCGCGAAATCGGTCAGCATATCCATGGCCTTCTCTTGCGCGCCGCTCTCGAACAGCAGGCGAGCCATTCCGACGCGCGCGGCGGGACACGAGTCCAGGTCGCGCCGGAATTCCTGTTCGGCTTCCGCCGGGTCGCCGTGCCCGATCAGGACGAAACCGTAGGAGGCATGCGAACATCGCGGCGGAACCGCTTTCAACGCCAGCAAGGCGCGGTAGGCATGGATCGCTTCGGTCAGACTTCCCTCCTCCGCACGCGCGCCGGCGGTGAGCTCGGCAACGTACACGGACTCGCGAAAGGAACTTGTCAGCTTCGCTCCGGCGGCTTCCGCCAAACCAAAATGCGCGAGCCCCAGGCCGTACCACGCCTCACCATTGCGGGGGGCCAGCACGAGCGCCCGCCGATACCATCTTTCGGACTTGCCGGGCTCCCACAGCGCATGGAACGTACGCCCCAAAGCCAACGCCGGCTGCGGATCGTCCGGCTTGAGTTTCTCGGCTGCCAGCAAGTACGGAGCCGCTTCCCGCGGGCGGTTCAGTTGCAGAAGATCGAGGCCGAGAAACAAATTGGGAACAAACAGCGACGGGTTCAGGCGCAGCGCGGTGCGAAACGCTTCCAGAGCCGGGGAGTATTCGCCGGACTGGTGCTGCATCAGCCCGAGATTGCTCCAGAGTTCGGCGATATCCGGACGGATCGCCGCAGCCTGGCGATAGCTGGCCGCGGCGCCGCGAAAGTCGCTCCTGGCCTGAGCCGAACGGGCTTCGGCCAGGAGCGCTGCATACCTCGCGTCCCGATCCGGCTGGGCAAGCGCCAGAGTCGAAGCCGCCAGGGCCATGGTGAACAAGACGCGCACTTACCAGTACAACTTCAGCCCCATCTGGATATCGCGCGGTGGGAGCGTAGCTGAGATGACTCCAAACGTCGAATCCGTGAGGTTGCCATCGGGCGCGTAAAAGTTGACGCGGTTGAACGCGTTGAACATTTCGGCCCGGAACTGGAGCTTCAGGATTTCGCGGTAGTAGAACCACTTCTGAAGTCCGATGTCCCAGGAAGCCAGACCCGGCGCTCGGACGTTTCCCATGTACCGCGGCGCATTTCCGAAAGTGAATGGCGCCGGTTGCACGAATGCGGCGGTGTTGAACCACTGCTGAATGGTCGGATTGCTAAGGGATGGGTTGCCGACCAGGTTCGGCCTCTGGTTGCCACCGAACGAGTTGGTGTTGTTGTCGCCGGTTGTGATAGCGATCGGAAAGCCGCTCTTGAATGTGGTGACTCCCGAAACCTGCCAACCGCCAACAATCGCATTGGCCACGGGGTTGAGATTCGTTCCAACCCTCTTGCCTTTTCCGATCGGGAGTTCGTAGATGTAGGTTACAACCAGGCTGTTTGGAGTATCCGCAGCATCCAGCGATTTCTCGGCGGCCAGGTTGTAGTTGTCGCGAATGGGCGTCTGGCCCAACCAGGATGTTGTTCCGACGGTGTTGTCGATGAACCTGGAGTATGTGTACGAAGCCAGCAGATTCAGCCCCGAGCTCCAGCGGTGCGTGAAACTGAGCTCGAGAGCGTTGTAATGCGAAAAACTGCCCAGCGGCTGACCTATACCGACGCTGCAAAACTCCGGAAAGGGAAGCAGCAACTGCCCATACGCGACCGTCGGACTGGAAAGGCCGCAACCACTGCTGGCGATCTTGCCGTAATACGGGTTGGAGACCTGCTGGAGCAGTTGGTTTCCGAGCGCAAGGTCCGCTGTCGGCAACTGGTCGAGGTTCAGTCCGCCCTGAGCCAGTTTGACGCCGTGACTCCCCACGTAGCTGACATCGATGAGGTCGTTCTTGGTCAGGGCATACTGGAATCCGAACATCCACTGTTCCATGTACGGGTCGGGCCGGTTGAGCTGCGAACCGCTCGTGCTGTAGCCGACGTTGGTCATGGCACCCAGGCTGTTGCCGGTTTGCGCAAGCGCGCCGCCTGGAAACGCATTGTCGAGGTTGTTCAACGGCGTGTAACCGTCGGAAGTTGTGGTTACCCAGGGCGTACTTTGCCCATAACCTTGGTCCGCTCCCTGTCCAAAAAAGGAGGGCACGTAGTAGAGACCGAATCCGGCTCTGACGACGATCCTATCCGCGGCCTGATAGGCGAGGCCGAGCCGGGGAGCGAAGTCTTTCTTGGTCGGGTCGTAAAGTCCGCGCCCGACGCCGCCGACGCCGTTGTAGACTACCGTGCCTTTGACTGTCGAGCCGAGAGCCGAACTGATCGGATTGGTGGCGTTGAAGTCGAAATAGTTCTGCTGATTGAAGCGCTCCGTGGGCGCGGATTGGTATTCCCAACGGATACCCAGATTCAGTGTCAGTTTCCGAGTGACTTTCCAGTCGTCCTGAAAGTGGGCGCCCAAGTAATGCTTGGAGGTGAACGGCAGCACGGTGACGCCGGTCGAGCCGCCCGTACCGACTCCGAGCAACATCGAGGCGATGGAGTTGCCGCTCACGCTCGGGTCGGCAGTCTCAGGGTTTGGACCCGCGGTGGAGACCGAACCGAAGTCGAATGTCGTGGGATAAATGCGTCCGCCGCCAGTCTGGCTCACTACTTCCATGAAGCCCATCGCGAGGGAATGCGAACCGTGGGTTTTGTTGAGGTCGGCCGACCAGGTCAAATCGTTGCGGGGGAAGCCGCCTTGGCCCGCTCCGTTCTGTGGACCCAGCGGGGCGTAGCCGCTCACCGACACAACCGGGAACTGGTTCGAGGTTGAATTGATGAAGGCAGGCAGGCCGATTTGGGTCATATCGAACGGGTAGCTCTGGAGCACATTGCCTTCGAACCAGTGATTGTAGCCGGCATTGAGGCTGAAAACCGTCGTCGAACTGATCACCCATGTTGCACCGGCGGCGCCGTCCAGGCGGTTATTGGGGTTGAACGATCCGGGTCCGGCCGGATTGCTTGCGCCGTAATACGGCGGCTCTTCCGTCTTAGTTTCGTCCTTGTTCGACCAGCGGGCGAACATTCGCACGTTGTCAGTGAAGTTGTGATCGAGCCGGATGCCATATTCGTTAGAGGTAGCCGAAGCGCTGGCTGAGGCTGAGAAGTTGTTTGTCAGTGCGCCGTTGGTTGGGTCGGGATAGTACGAGAGCAGCTTGGCCCCAACTTTGCTAAACAGGCTTGCCGGGATCTGATTGCCCGGGAACGGCGTACGCGAAAATCCGCTGGCGGTCTGTACCGTGGAGAAGGGGTTGTACAACACCTGGGGGATTGCGGAGAAATCACCACTTTTCTCGGCCGTTGTCGGCATGGTGGTGGTGAGGGGACCCGGAGTCCCTTGGCGCAGTCCTTCGTAATACGCGAAGAAGAAGGTCTTGTTGCGCTGCTTGTAGATGCCGGGGATGTACAGCGGCCCGCCGCCGGCAATACCAAATTGGTTGCGTTTGAACGCCGTCCTGGGGATGCCATGGGCGTTATTGAAGAAGAAGTTGGCGTCGAGGTCGGAATTACGAAGGAACTCGAACGCGTCCCCGTGAAGGCTACTGGAGCCGGACTTGGTGATTACATTGTACATGTTGCCGGTACTCCAGCCGTATTCCGCGGTGAAGGAGTTGGTTTGAATCCTGGCCTCCGCAACCGCCTCCATGGAAGGCACAAAGATCACTCCGCCCCAGTCGCCAGCGGTATCCCAGTGGCCGTCGAGCAGGTAGGCGCTGGTTCCAAAGTAGCCGCCGCCGAAGTTGAGGAACGAGATATCCTGATCGGCGGTCCCCGACTGTCCTCCGCCGTTGACTACCTGGAACTGCGAAGAGTTGTTCACCGACGAGTTCATCAGCACGAGACCAAAAGCGTTGCGGAAATCCACCGGAAGCTGGTCGATCTGCTGGTTCGTCAGGTCGGAGGAAACGTTAGCATTGGTAGCGGCGAGGATGGGCCCCTCGCCAGTGACCGTCACCTCGCTCTGTATCGCCCCCACTTGCAGGGTGACGTCCTGATTTGCGGATTGGCCTGCCTCCAGGGCGATCCCCGCCTGCTTGTAGGAGGAAAACCCGCCGGCTTCGACGATCAGCGTGTACGTTGCCGGCGGCAGGAGAGCGAATGAGTATCGCCCCTCCGCATCGGTTGAAAATGTCCGGGTGACGCCCTTCTCCGGGCTCGTCAAGGTAACTTTAGCTCCTGGGATCGCCGCTTGGGAGTTGTCGTGGACATCTCCACCAAGAGACGCACTGAACGCCTGCGTCTGGGCGTGGACGACAGGCTGGAGTATCGTGAGCGCGGCTGCCAGGCAAATGCCGAAGGCCAGGCCGACTCGCGAGGAGTTCTTTTGCAACATGGAAGACCCCTTTCTTGAGACGACATTGAGGCGGGACGGGCATGCTGCCTCCCGCCCACGTGACAATATTTCTTTTGAACGACTTGCGCAAGGTTCTTTACTGTGCACTACCCCTGCGGGGGAGTGGTCTCCACGGCTTGCAAAGGGGTTACATGCGGAGTAAAGTACTTGGTAGGCTTTGGCGGAGAGTAGTCCAACGATGGATGCGCACACGAACTCCGAAATTATATCGCACGCCGACGCAGTCCGGGTTCGGGAAGCCTTGGGCGACGTCCTGCAGAGCGCGCCGTTTCGGAATACGCGCCAATGCCAGAGCTTTCTGAAGTATATAGTCGAGCACACGCTCGCCGGCGAAAACGATCTTCTTCGCGAACGGGTGATCGGGACCGAAGTGTTCGGCCGCAAGCATGATTACGAGCCTGGCGACGATCCCGTGGTTCGAGTGCGGGCGGCCGAAGTGCGGAAGAAGCTGGCGCAATACTATCAGGACCGGGCCGATAGCCTCGTTCGGATCGATGTCCCGCCGGGCTCCTACAAGGCGGTCTTCCAATGGAAAGCCGGCCAACTCACGATGCCGGATTCGCCAAAGCCCGGTATGCGGAAGTTTCGATGGTGGTGGGTGCTTGTCGCGGCCGTCATTATTGCCGCGAGCGCCATGGCGGTTCGCGGTCTCCGCTCCACTCCCCCCTTCGCACCTTCCGCGATGGACCAGTTCTGGGCGCCGGCATTGACCAGCCTGAAGCCGATCCTTGTCTACAACGCTACCACAACGGTTTTTCGGCCTCCCGATCTTACCGATTCCTCGCGCGATCTTGTACCTGTGCGCGGCCAGTACATGTGCATCGGCGACGCGTACGCCAGCGTCGTACTCACTTCGCTCTTCACTAGGAAGGGAAAGCTCTACCAGATGCGCTATGGCACCGATCTCACCTTCGGCGACCTGAGATACCAGCCCTCGATTTTGATCGGCGCCTTCAACAACGCCTGGACGCTGCAGACGACGAACTATCTGCGGTTCGTCTTCGACAAACACCCCACGATTCGCGACCGGTCGGATAACCGCTTGTACATACTGCCGAACCTCGCGCCGGACGGACGCACACCCGAGGACTACGCGATCGTTTCACGCGTCTTCGACTCCAACACCGGTGAGCTTCTGATCGCCGCGGCTGGCATCACCCAGTATGGCACCCACGCAGCCGGGGAATTCCTCACATCTCCACAGCTTTTGGCCGCGCTGGCTGTGAATGCGCCGAGCGACTGGCCGAAGAAGAACTTGCAAGTACTGTTGCACACGAAGATCGTCGGCGATACGCCGGGGCCCCCGAGTATCGTCACAACGTACTTCTGGTAGGCCGCACCGCGTATTCGGGGACAACCGGCCGCGGCCCCCCCGCCGCCGGCCACGAAAAGCGCCGTGAAGGCAAGAGCCGCCCGGCCTGTGGCTGGCAGTCAAACCCTTTGTTTTCAACCCGACTCGAAGTGCCAGAATCTTCGTTAAACGTGTCGCAGAGCATGCCCGCCAGCCGCAGGTTATTCAATCCGGCCCCGCCGGTGGCCCGGCTGAAAGGCGGCTGCGGCCATGATTGGCGGCCCCAGGGTGCAGCCGAACTGGCAGTATTCTATGAAGAATAGGCAAACCGGCGCAAAGCCCCGGTCAAAACCCGAACGCGCCGTCTATTCCCCGAACCTGACTGGTCAGGGTATCAGATCGGCATCCTGCGGACCCAGGATCACAGTCCCTTCGTGTATCCGACCGCTGATAATCCCTTTGCGCCGGCCCTCGATGGGCATCCGCTGCTCCAACTGCGTCGTGTTCACGTGAGGGTGCGCCCGTTCACAACCCTCGCATACACTCCATCAGGCGTCCTGGGGCCGGGTTGGAGGCCCACCCTCCTAAAGATGGAGCTCAGGACCGGCCCGATCGCCGACGCCTTCGATTCGGTCGCCAGGTAGATCGCTTTGCCCCTGCCGAATTGATTGATCGTGACCGCCGGGGAATGGTTGGGCGTATTGGTAAATCGCGAAAGGACCGCGGCCGTTGACGGCTCGATGACTTCGTACTAGCGCGCGCCGCTGTCGACGGTTGCGCCATCCAATTCGAAGGTGAGGGCCGTTTCAACCTCATAGAACTCGTTGGTCTTCAGTCCGAAGACGTCGCTCAGGCGCCCTGGCAGGGGCGTCTCGAACCATTGGGCGTGCTCGTCGACTTTGGCTGACAACGCCGTCATCAGAACCGTACCGCCCCCGCTCACGTAGCCCCGTAGGGCCTTTGCGCCGGCCGCGTCCATCACCTAATCGGCCGGCACAATCACGAGCTTGTACCGCGAAAGGTCGTGATTGCCGACATTGATGACGGCGACGTCCAGGTTCGCGCGGAACAAGGGCGCAAACGCTTCTTCGACCTGGACGGTCCATTGGGGTGCGACGCGATGAAGGAATCGAACGAATACGCAATGGCCACCCCGGGGCGGGGATAGCGCGGAAATCCGAATTTCGTGAGCTGCTTGAATTCCGAAGCAATCCGCGCAAACTCGTCGACTTTCCAGGAAGGCGTGCCATCGTGGTCGAGCAATCCGAACGGCGCCTGCTCTTCGCCGCCGGCATGGCTGTTAAAGGTCCACTCCAGGACTGCCTGTGCGCCGATCAACAGTGTCACGTAGGCATACATACGACTCCGGCCGCGCGCTCCGTAAAAGCCCCCGCCGCCGGCAGTGAACTCGTTGAACCAGATGGGAGTTTCCATATCCCCTTTGGTCATCAGCGCACCCAGCGCGCCGCCGATCGGCTCGCCGGGATAGAACCCTTCCGCGCCATAGGACACATAAGACTTGTACGTGCTGAGATAGTCGAAGCCTCGTCTCCCGGCGGTATCCCACAGATTCGAGATCGACGGGACATCGGGCATATTGCGCCGCCGAATGGTCTCCAATTCCCTGAGGCGCTCGACCGTAACATCGGACCAGCAGCGATGGAGGTCCAGGTAGCGTTCGGCCGGTCCGGGTCCGTTGGCGAGCGGCAGGTCGACGTCTTCGAAGCTATTTAGCCGGCGCGACCAGCGCTGTGTGGCCCAGGCTTTATTGAGATTCTCGACCGTTCCGTACTTCGTCTTCAGCCAGGCGATGAAGCGCTGCCGGTCCGGCTCGGAATAGGACATGAACCCGTTTCCGATCTCGTTGTCGTAGCCGATGGCGATAACTGCGGGATGGTGTCGATACCGTTTCGTGATTGCCTCGGCGAGGAGTCCCGCTTCGCGGACGTAGTCCGGGTCGCTGATGTTGTCCATGTATCGCTCCGCGGGTACCCGCGCGCCGTTTTCGTTGACAATGTCCACACCCGGATGCGCGCGATGCAGCCAGATCGGGGCCGGGCTGCCCGGAATGTCGACGATGACCCTGATTCCGTTGCGTTGCATTTTGTCCATGATCCTGTCGAACCATTCGAAGGTGAAATTGCCTGGCGAGGGCTCGAACGAATCCCAGGACAGGTCGCCCATGCGGACGACGTTGAATCCGGCACGCTGCATGATGGCGATGTCGCTCTCGATCTGCCCGGGCGAGCGGTCGACCGGCTGGTAGCAGGCGCCCACAAAGAGCTGCCCACGGCCGGGCCAGTCTGGATGTGCGCGGCCATCCTGGGCGGTTGAAGCCGCACCGCAGGTCAGCAGAACGACGAGACACTTGCCAGCCGTCACAAAGAGCCTTTCACGTGCGGCGTGCTGCCCACGGGCTGCCCGCCGCCCACGCTGATCTCCACCTTGTCCTTTGGCACATCTTCAGCCGTCACCGTGAACTTCACCTGGCGGCTCTCGCCCGCCTTCAGGTGCAATCGCTCGAACCCGCGCAGGCTCCGGATGGGCGCGTCGTCCCCCAATCCGCCGGCGATGTACAACTGCAGCACTTCGTCCCCTTCGCGCGAGGAAGTGTTCCGCACGGTCGCCCGGATTTCGGCGCCGGTCGCGGTCCGCTTCGCCATCAGGCCGGAATACGCGAAGGTCGAATAGCTCAACCCGTAGCCGAACGGATACAGCGCTTCGCCCGTGAAGTAGCGGTAGGTGCGGCCCTTCATGGCGTAATCGGTGAACGCGGGCAACTGACCGGTGCTCTTGTAAAACGTCACCGGCAGACGGCCAGACGGGTTGTTGATGCCCGCCAGGGTGTCGGCAATCGCCGTACCGGCTTCCTCGCCACCGTACCAGGCCGACAACACCGCCGCGGCGCTCGACGCAGTCGAATTCACGGCAAGGGCGCTGCCGCTGGTCAGGATCACCACGACCGGCGTCCCGGTGGCGATAATGGCCTTCACCAGGTTCTCCTGCGGCTCGGGCAGTTCGATCGTGGTCCGGTCGTGGCCCTCGCCTTCCTGCCTTCCGTTAAGCCCCACAAACACCAGAGCCACGTCGGCATCCTTCGCGATCTTCTCCGCTGCCGCGAGCATCGCGGAGGCCGGCGGAATCCACTCGAGTTCCGCTCCCCCACCGTTCCCATTCTGCCGGTATTCCACCTTCACGGCGTACTTGCGGCCGCCCTCCAACTGCATCGGCGGCGGACCAGCGCCCCGCGGTCCCTGGCCCTGCCCCGGCCCCAGTCCGGCAGGCCGGGTGCCGGCTGGTCCGCTCGAGTTGACGTCTTGATCATCGAGGAACAGCTTGATCTTCCCACCGCGGTTCCAAATTCCGGTCCGCGCCGCCAGGACGTAATCGCCGGTGGCCGGCGGCACAAAGGTGCCGGTCCAACGGATGGAATACTTGTCGCCATGGACCGCCGCGACTACGGCCGGCTCTTCCATATTCGCGTCGAAGTACACGCGGGGCTCCGTCCGGCGGAGTTTCGCCTGACCCTGGAAATCGGGATTGTCGAAATACTCGGCCACAAGTCCCAGCCCCTTTCCGTCGGGCGGAGTCAGGAAACCCGAGGACACCAGCGCGTTCGTGGTAGCTGTGTAGGTCGCACCCAGGGCGTATTGCACTCTTGCCTTGGTGAACTGCCGCGTGATCCCTTCGAGCGGAGTCACCTGCTTCGAGGAAATGCCGTTGTAGTTGCCCAGCAACCCGACCGGATCGTCGGCGGAGGGGCCAATCACCGCGATTTTTTTCACCGAGGGTTTCAAGGGCAGGATTCCGCCTTGGTTCTTCAGCAGAACGATGGCCTCCCGCTCCGCGGTGCGCGCCAGTTGCCGGTGTGGGGCGGAGTCGTTCTCGGAATACGGAATTCCGGCATACGGAACGCGCTCCGGAGGATCGAACATGCCCAGCCGGAATCGCGCCACGAAGAGACGCTCCGCCGCGCGGTCGATCTCGGCTTCGGTAATGTGGCCGGCTTTGACTTCCTCGATGAGACTGCGATACTCGCCGCCGCAGGTCATGTCTGTACCCGCTTTCACCGCCGCAACGGCCGCCGCCCCCTCCGAGGAAACGTATTTGTGATTGCGGAATATGTCGCCCACAGCGCCGCAATCGCTGACCACGTATCCCTGGAATCCCCACTGTTCCCGGAGCCGCTTCTGCAGCAGGTCCTCGCTGGCGCAGCCCGGTGCTTCGTTGACGGAGTTGTACACGCACATGATGGAGGCCGCCTTCCCCAACACCACGGCAGCCCGGAACGCCGGCAGGTAGGTGTTCAGCATGTCGGACTCACTCACCTTGGCGTCAAAGGTGTGCCGCAGTGGCTCCGGGCCGCTATGTACGGCGTAGTGCTTGGGAGTGGCGACGACTTTCAGGTAGTGCGGGTCGTTGCCCTGCATCCCCGTGATGAACGCCACGCCCAGGCGGCTGGTGAGGTAGGGATCTTCCCCGTAGGTCTCCTGTCCCCGTCCCCAGCGTGGGTCGCGGAAAATATTGATGTTCGGCGACCAGTAGGTCAGTCCGGCAACGCGACCGGGCGAGTTCCCCGGCGGCGGCTCGGGAATCGGGTCGTGGCGCAGAGCCTCGTGGTATTTGGCCCGCGCTTCGGTGGAAATCGCGTCGGCGACGCGATGCACGAGGTCGGCATCCCAGGTCGCGCCCAGCCCGATGGGTTCGGGGAAAACCGTGGCGCGTCCCGTCGCCACACCGTGCAGCGCCTCGTTCCACCAGTTGTAGACAGGCACACCGAGACGCGGAATGGCGGGCGCGCTGTTCTGCATTTGCAGTATTCTTTCTTCGAGCGTCATGCGGGATACCAGGTCCGTAGCGCGCTGATCCGGAGACAAGTTCGGATCCAGGCAGGGAGCTAGACTTGGCTGTTGTCCGAATGACGCCGGGCCGAGCAGCAAAAGCAACGCGATCATGAACCGGTTCGGTTTCAATCTGAATACTCCTTTGTCGTATATTCCGAGGATCTGGTTGCAGCCAATTCCGACGTTTCGGGTCCAGGCCACAGAGTACCGCCGGAGATTCTCGAAGAATAGGCGGATTTTTTCCGCTGGGCACATCGATTTATTCGATGTATTCTCGAATTATGGACACAACGCTGGATTCCTGGGAGATCCTTCAGACCGTAGTGCAGTTGGGCGGATTTGCGCCCGCCGCCGAAAAGCTCCATCGCTCTCAATCGACGATCAGCTATGCCATCGGACGCCTGCAGGAGCAGTTGGGTGTCCGGCTGTTTGAGATCCATGGCAGGAAAGCGCATCTCACCGAGGTGGGGCGGGTGCTGCTGGCCGATGCGGAACCCCATTTGGCAGGGTTTCAGCAGCTCGAGCAGCGTGCCCGTTTGATGGCATCGGGCGGCGCTTCGGAGGTCAGGCTCTCGGTGGACAGCATCTTTCCCGACGACCGCCTGTTTAGCGCCCTGGCGAGTTTCTCGCGCAGTTTTCCGCATGTCAAGCCGAAGCTTCGGCAGGGCACGTTCCTCTTGGCGGACTCGGAGTTCTCGCTCCACAACGCGCAACTCTGCGTGACCGGTTTGATGTCGCGCGAGGTGTTTGTCAAGCCGATTCTCGTGATTGGGATGATTGCAGTCGTGCGCCGCGATCATCCTCTCCTTTCGATCCGGCGCAGGCTGTCGCGCTCCGACCTGGTGCAGCATATGCTGGTGGCCATCGAAAGCGCGGCGTCCGGGAGCTTGAAGCACCAGCCGCAGCTTCCCGCGCAGCGCGTGCTTCCGGTTGGAACCATCGAATCGGCGATTGCAGCCGTGCGGAGCGGGCTTTGCTTCGGCTGGCTGCCGAAATACCGCATTCAGTCCGAGCTCGCCAGGGGCGATTTCGTGGCACTCCCCCTGCCTTCCGGCAAGACGCGCGATGTCCGGCTGAATCTCGTCTGTAAAGACTTAAACGCCAGTAACTCCGAGGCCAATGCCTTGGCGGAGTTGCTCGGGATGAGCCGCGAGCCGGAATTGATTTGAGCGGACCGACGGGCGAAAACCCATCGACGAAATCGATCTGAATAGAGCGATTTATTTGACTTGTTCACACCGCTGAACAATTTTTGCTTGTAAGCGCTTACAAAATGTCATAGATTACCTTGAGGGCCACTAACTTCAGGGCCACATTAAAGGAGGTTTATGCGTAAGCTCAGTCTGCTATTGCCCCTGTTCGTCATGGCGGGCGTTACCGCGTTCGCCCAAACCGCAACCGTTTTAGGCACCGTCACCGATCCCACCGGCGCGGTCGTGCCGGGTGCTTCCATCACCATCACGAATACGGGAACGAATGCCAAACGCGTTCTCCAAACCAACGCTGCCGGCAGCTACATTGCACCCGAGTTGCCCATCGGATCGTACTCGGTGAAGGCCGAGGCCGCCGGGTTCAAAAGCTACGAACGCACCGGCCTCAAGCTCGATTCAAACGACACCGTGCGTCTCGACGCAGTTCTGGCAGTCGGCCAGGTCACCGAAAACGTGACCGTAGCGGCAGACATCGTAAAAGTGGAGTCGGATTCGAGCGAGATCAGCGACCTGGTTTCCGGCAAGGAGATTCAGGATTTAGCGATCAATGGCCGGCACATGGCGGCCCTCGCGATCCTAAGTCCGGGTGCTTCCTCGGACCTCCCCGATTTCAACCTGCCCATATCGGTAGGCGCCAGCACCAACATCAGCTTCAATGGACAGCGTCCGGAGCATAACGTTTGGATGGTCGACGGGGGCGAAAACTACGACCGCGGCTGCGGTGGCTGCGTGACGATGATGCCGTCGGTCGACGCGATCGATGAGTTTAAGACCCTAACCAGCAACGCACCCGGCGATTTCGGGATAGGCTCGGCCGGCACGATCAACATGGCGATCAAGTCCGGAACGCACGATTTCCATGGCGGGGCCTATGAGTTCTTCCGCAACAACGACCTGGACGCCAATAATTTCTTCGCCAATCGGGCCGGCTCGCCGGTGCCCGAACTCCGATACAACATATTCGGGTTCAACATTGGCGGCCCCGTGTTTATCCCGAAAAAGTACAACACTGACCGCAAGAAGAGTTTCTTCTTCTGGAACCAGGAATGGCGCAAGTTCGTCACGGCCAACACCATCACCGCCAACGCCGTTCCCCAAGCCCAGCGCAACGGCGATTTCAGCGCCCTCAGCACGCCCATCACGGTGCCGAACACCAGCGATCCAACGCAGAACGCCAGGTATGCCGCGTTAGGTCTGACGCCCGGCCAGCCCTTCCCCGGCAACAAAATCCCGGCATCGTTAATCGATCCGAACGCCGCGCTGTTTTTCGCTTCCGGCGCCATGCCTCTTCCGAATACCGCAAATAATCAGTGGTCCGGGTCGAAGAGCGCGCCCACCAACGTACCGGAAACCATTCTGCGCTTCGACCATTATTTCAGCGACAAGCTGTCGATGATGGCGCATTACATTCACGACAACACGGACCAAGTGACGACCACCTCCCTTTGGAGCGGGGACACCTATCCAACCATCCAGACCAACTTCAAGAATCCTTCCTGGAGCGGAGTGGTGCACGTCACCGACACTATCAGCCCGACGTTGCTCAACGAGGCCGCGTTCAACTTCAACGGCAACTGGATCGATCTCAGTCCCGTCGGCATATACCAGAAACCTTCCGGCTGGACCGCCGCGCAGTTGTTCAACAACAACCTTCTCAACCGTCTGCCCACCATAGACTTGGGGGGAACATACGGCGTCAACTACGACCCGGCCTCCTGGCCTTGGAGGAACGCGGCCAGGGACGAGCAGGTGCGTGACGACGTCTCCTGGACCAAAGGCCAGCACAACCTGAGATTCGGTGGCCAGTATATGCGCTACGGAAAGAACCAAGACATTTTCGGCGACACGCAGGGCAACTATGGTTTCAACGGAACGTTTACGGGAAATGCGGTGGCCGATATGCTTCTGGGCTACGCCAGCAGCTACAACGAGCTGGACCTGGAGGACCGCACGCACACGCGTACCAATACAATCTCCTTCTACGGCACAGATAACTGGCGCGCCACGAAACGGCTAACGGTGATCCTTGGCTTCCGTTGGGAGATTGTCCCGCACGCTTACGATGTACAGAATCGCCTCGCGAATTTCTATCCCAATCTCTACAACCCGGCTGACGCAGCCCAATTCAACCCGGATGGCAGTCTGAACACGTCGGGCCCCGGCTTCAAGACCGTCTCCGGCGTGCCTCTGTCGACTGTTCCTTTCTACCTGAATGGCTTGGTGGTGGCCGGGCAAAGCGGTATACCGCGCGGATTAGTGCAGAACGAATTCGGCACCGTGGGGCCTCGCGTGGGCTTCGCCTACGACTTGACGGGCGACAGCAAGACCGTAGTTCGCGGCGGCTTTGGCATGTTCTTCGAGCGCATCCAGGGCAACGACGTCTACAACATGGGACCTAATCCGCCATTCGGCTACAGCCCTAACCTGACCAACGTCTACTTCTCCACTCCCAACGTCAGCGTCAACAACGGGTTGACGGCGACTGCGCCCAACTACCCAGCCGGCATCACCGCGCTGTCCTACACAGACTACAAGCTCCCCGTTTCGGCGCAGTGGAACTTGGGTATCCAGCGCGAAATCACGCGCGGGGCGGTGTTCAGTCTAGGGTATGTTGGCAACGCCGATTACCATCAGCGCGACGAGCGCGAGATCAACGACGTGCCGCTTAGCGACCCGAACCGGCTGGGCATTGCCGGAATCAGCGGCCACTACAACGGCAACCTGGACCGTCCGTATCTGGGTTACAGCAACATCGTCCTGGGCGAGAACGCGAGCAATACGCACTACGAATCGCTGCAGGCCAACTTCCGCGTGGAGAATCAGCACGGGCTGACATTCCAGGCGGCTTACACCTGGTCGCACAGCTTGGGCACTGCGCCCGGCGGCGGTGGGGACTTCAACACCCTCTCCAATCCCTACAACCGGTATTACGACTACGGACCGACAGGTCTAGACCGGCGGCAACTCCTGGTGCTGAACTACACCTACGATCTGCCGATCCTGCGGAATAACAAAGGTCTAGCGGGCACCCTCCTGGGCGGCTGGGAGATTGCCGGCATCACCCTCATCGAGAGCGGTCTGGCCCTCAACCCGACTCTAAGTTAGGCAAATATATACTTGACTAAAGTGGCCGAAGGCGCTACAATCAAAGCATGGAACGAGAACCAATCAGCCTTCAGGACGCCATAGAGTACTTCTCCGATCCTACCAACTGCCGGGACTATCTCGTAGCGCGCCGCTGGCCCAACGGCGTCGAATGCCCCACTTGCGGATGCAAGAATGTCGCTTTCCTGGCGAACCAAAACCGCTGGTGGTGCCCCACGAAGCACCCGAAACAGCAGTTCTCCCTGAAAACCGGGACCATCTATGAGGAATCCCCGCTGGGCCTGGACAAGTGGCTGGTAGCGACATGGCTGGTTTGCAACTGCAAGAACGGCGTTAGCAGTTGCGAAGTGGCGCGGGCGCTGCACATCACCCAGAAGACGGCATGGTTCATGGACCATCGCATTCGGTTCTCGCTGAATATGGGACCGGGCAACAAACTGTCTGGGCAGGTTGAAGCGGACGAAACGTACATCGGCGGCAAGGCGCGGAACATGCACGCGGACAAGCGGGCCGA
>JBEKPZ010000078.1:0-47989 GCA_049520215.1 Bryobacteraceae bacterium
ACGCCCACGTCGGCGTGCGCGCCGATCACCGCGATCGAGCCGACTTTCGAAGCGTCGAGCGGCAGCAGATTGCCCCCGTTCTTCAGCAGCACGGCACCCTGCTCGAGGATCTCTTGCGCAGTGGCGGCGCCGGCATCGGTGTCGATGGTTCCCACCGCGGAGGGATAGTTGAAAAGGCCCGCGGCATATATGGCGCGCAGAATGCGTCGCACCATGTCGTCCAGGCGCGACTGCGGCATATCTCCGTTCTGAATCGCGGTGTCGAGGCTCTCGCCCCACACTCCGCCGAAGTAATATCCGCCGGGTTGCTCCTGATCGAGGCCCGCGAGCGCTGAAGCGACTGAGCTTTGCGCAGCAAAGGCATCCGATTGCACGAAGCCCGAAAATCCCCAATCCCCCTTAAGCGCTCCATTTAGCAGCGAATCGTTCTGGCAAGCGTAGTCTCCGTTGACGAGATTGTACGAGCACATCACCGATTGCGCGTTCGAGTTCTTGAGGGCGACTTCGAACGCCAGCAGGTCGCTTTCGCGCGCGCCGCGCTCATCGATAATGGCATTGGCCAGCAGGCGGCCCGTTTCCTGATCGTTTAACCCATAGTGCTTCAGGGTGCCGATCAAATGCTGGTCCTGCACACCGCGAATGTGCGCGGCTTTGATGCTGCCGGCTAACAGCGGATCTTCGCCCGCCGCCTCGAAAGTGCGGCCGTCGCGCGGCTCGCGGCCGCCAAGATTGACATTGCCTCCCAGCCATACGTTCATCCCATAGGCGCGCACCTCGGCGCCGATGATCGCGCCGTATTTGTAGGCTTCGTCCAAATCCCAACTCGCGGCGTTAGCCATCGAAGACGGCAACGCCGTCGTCGGACCCAGGCTCGAATACACTCCCACAGGTCCGTCCGCGTAGAGAAGATCCGGAATGCCGAGACGCGAAATGCCGGGGACCCACTCCTCGGCGTTGAGCGGTCCGGCGGGACCACCGAAAGTGTAAGCCCCGTGCACGAGTTGCAACTTCTCATCGAGCGTCATCTGCGCCAGCAGCGCGCCGGCGCTCTGATCCGTGTCCGGTGCCTGAACGTACATGTTCACGGAACTCGACGTCGCACCGCCGATCGAAATCACCACCGGTACATCGCCCATGGGCGCATTCGCAGGCGTCACCGCGTTCACTTGGTAGACGCCCACCAGGCCTGGAACCAGTCCGGAGAAGGTCACCTGTGCGGGCACACCGCCCACGGTCACCGCCGGCGTGTTTGTGGTCTCGGAAAGCGGGCTGGTCAGCGCCGCCGCTCCGCTGGCCGGCTGGTTGCTGATAGGGCCCAGTCCCATGCAATAAATTAAGATGGCTGTGCTCCCGGCCGTCGCCGGGTTCGACGCGTCGATGAGACGAAACGAGCTGTCCTGAATTGCGCCCTGCCCGTTGACAGAGAAGATGGCGGGAGCGAAGCTGGCGAGCGCCACCGTCTGCGGTGCGCTGGTCTGGCCGCTCGCCATGACAGTCATCCCCGCCTGCGATTGCCCGGCGAGCTCCCAAGGGATTTGGACATTGATCTGGCTGCTGGAAACGTAGAACAACGGTGCAGCCCCGCCCGCGCCGGCCCGCACCGAAACCTGGGATAGGCTCGTGGGAAGCGGCAACGAGGCTGCCTCGGCCGGCGAGCCGACGGGGAAGGAACCGAAAATCGCGGCGATGCTTCCCGGCGCCAGCACCGGCCCGTAACTGGCGGCGTCAACGATTCCGCCGGGGTTAATGACGGGGGCAGCGGTCTGTGCGAAAGCAGAAAGAACCGCGGCCAGCAGCACGCTGGCGCGCATCAGGGGATTCAGATGTGGCCATCCGTTTTCCGTCATCATTTCATGTTTACACGGAATGGAGCTGGACTGCGTCCTTTTTGAGACAGTCGCGAGATGCAACACCTGCGGTTCCCGTTCACCAGGCGACAAACGGCATTGTCGTTCATATCGGTAGCGGTCTGGCCGGCGAGTGGGCGGATTTCAGGCCAGCGTTTTCTCCTCCACGTAGGCAGACCTGGATGGCAGCCTTGTGATACGGGGAAACGGGCGATGTGTTCGGGGCTGCCGTCAAGCGATTTTTCCAGGACGTTGTGCGGCCCTATCGGTCAGAGTCACGAGATGCCAACGCCCCGACATGGCGGCCCGGCGCCCGAATCTCGGAGTTGTTTCTATGAGCCTGCGCTCGCCGCGCGCGGTTTTCGTTCCAGGGCATCGCGCTCCGTGTTGTAGGCTTGACTGAATCGAGCAAAGAAACCGCAGCAGCCGGAATCAAGCTCGAACGCCCGGCCGAAGAAATACCGCACTTCGTCATCGCTCAGGCCAGCACAGGTCGAGGCCGTTACACGTGCGAGGGCATCCACGCGCTGCTCCCTTGTGGTGGTCTTGGAACCGCCTGCGGTGACGGCGGGATGTCACGATTTCTGGCTTCCTGTTGACGGCTCTTTTTGGTCGTCGCGGCGATCCGGGATCGCTACCTCGATAACCGTACGACGCGCTTGCATCAACTCCTCCAGATCTTCCGGACGCATGGGGGCTCCCATCAGAGTGGCGAACTCCAACATCGCGCAGAGTAAGATTTTGGACAACCTGTAACGTAAAGGCATTGATCCTCCCAATCGTTGTTTTGTTGCGGCAAACTGCGCCAGAACTAACGGGAACGACTACGCGCGGGGAGGCGCCCGGCCGATGGCGGGCCGAAGAAAAACCGGCCGGGGTGCGGCAGAAATTTCGCCGGCTGAAAGCACGCGGCACACATTCGCGACGACCAGAAATCCGAGCGGAACAAGGACGGCCAGGAGAAGTCCCGAGCCGGCAGGGACTCCGACGGCAAGCAGGAGGGCAACCACGCAAAGCAGCGCGAGGCTGCGTCGCAACTGGGTGTTGCCTGTCACTACGCCTATTGTAGACAGTGCGGAATCGCTGTGCAATTTGGTCACTCGGAGAGTGACCACAACGGCCTCATGTTCCACTGATATCGGACACTAACCCTGGCCTCGGCAATGGCGCGCATTCGGCGCGCCCATTCGCGGCGGCGGTAGGGCTTCCCGCGTACAGGCCGTCCTCCGCCGGCGCGCCACCGCATCCACATAGCAGAAGAGGGCGGCTGCCGCGGCAGCATGCTTCCAGGGATGGCCGCCCGTCGCCACCACGGCGGCGATCTGGTGATCCGAAAGCTCCAGTATCTTGGCAAGTGCGTAAAGGATCACCGTGCACCAGATCCGGACTGCGCCGGAGTATCGGGGCGGAAACCGGATCAGCATCAGCGGCACGGCTAGCATCGAGCCGAATTGAACCACGGCGTAGAGCCGAAGATCGCCGGAAAAACGCCACGTGAGGGTGGCGGTTACGCCCAGCAGAATTAGTGGAAGCAGCGACAGCCTTCCGGCTCGCATGCCGATGCGCTCGCCGACAGTGGCTGCTACCAAGGACATGAAAACCACGGTCATCGGGAGGCGGTCCCAAAACAAGCGCGCGTCGCCCGGATGGAGATGGTAGTAAGCGGAGCCAGCGCCGACCCCTGCGGCGCCAGCGAGCAATATGCAGTATGCGGCGCGCTCCCAGCGCTCGACAAAAGCGTGCGGCGAGCGCAGGGCCTTGAAGCCATAAATCGCCACGAGGAAGAACGGAATGTTGGAAATCACGTTCCAGAAGTTCGGCACGCCGTAGAGCGTGCGCGCGTCGGCGAAGGCGTGATAAAGGGGAGCCTGCGCGATGGGCGGCAGGATGACAATGGCGATTGCGATCAGGGAGGCGGCTGCGGCGATGATCGCGAGGGTGCGGCTTGAGTTAACCATGCCGGTGGTGAGGCATGCGTAGGCCCCTTCAAACTGGCCTGGTGTTTCAATGGCTTGCGGATTTCCAGGGTCGGGGAGATGTACATTGCGTGTTTCGGCACGTACAGCCGATGTTCACAGCCTGGGCCGGCGTGAAGGGCTCGAATCAGTAAAGCGAGGACTGCTCCCAGTGGCGCGCAAGCACCTCATAGGCAGCTCCGCCAATTGGTCTCAATAGATTTCGGGGAGCGGCGGTATGGGCGTCACATGTATGCGGCCGTCCGGCACTTGGATGGGAAAGCTGGAGATCCACTGCTCCAACTCGTCGTCGGCTACCTCGCGGCCGTTGCTGCTCGTGCCAAGCTCCACGGTCTCGGAGACGGTGCCGTTCGGCCACAGCGTCCTCCGGCCCGTGGATTTGCTCCAGGTCTGGCGTGCGGAGTCCAGCCGGCTGGAGCACAATGCGGAAGCGTTCCCGCGGCTTCCCGTCCGCTGGCCCGAATTGATCTTCCAGGCGGCTCAATTGCTTGGCAATGGCCTTCACCGGAACCTCGGCGTCGGCGGTCGCATTTTAGCCATCGCATCATCCGCGCTCTCTTTGAAAACGTCGCGTCCGAACTTGAGGTTCGCCGCAGTCATGCTGACCTGGTTATACCCCTCTGTATAAGCGACCAGTGATGGAGTCACCATGCAGCCTGCAACGACCCGCTGCTCAATCCCGTACCGGTCCCGTAGGATGCGGGCGAATTCGGAACGCCAAGGGGCGGGCAATCCGAAGGTCAGTATCTCGTAGTGTCCTCGCGCCACGTCGAAATGTGCAACAAGTTGGCCCCGAATTCCACCGCTAACCAACCATCCGATTGACCCGGCTACGAGCATTAGGCTTGCCGAAAGCCATCTGTGCCTGCGGATGAAAGTCCCCATAGTTGAAAATTCCTCGTCGGACTCATTCTCTATGACGCGAGCCGGCGTCGATTGGCGTACGATTTCGTTTCTTTCCCGGAGCCTGAGCAAGGTTGGGCGCGTTCCCGCCCGACTTTCAGGGCGGTAATGGGATACAGCGTATGCCGTCCTCCGCCTCAATGGGGAAGCCGGCCACCCACTGGTCCAGTTCCTCTTTGGTCAGCTCGTGGCTGTCGCTGCTCCTGCCCAGCACCACGCTCTCGTGCACCGTGTGGTTCGGCCACCAAGTCCTATGGCACGTGGCACCCTCTAACCCTGGGATGCGATCCAGCCGGATGAGCACGATGCGGAAATAGTCGCGCGGCTTCCTTTCCGCGGGTGCGAACCGGTCCTCCAGCCGGCTCAATCGCTTAGCGATGGCCTTCACCGGCGCCCCTTCGATGCCGCTATCCTCCCGCCGCCCGTCCCCATCGACACACATGATGTGAATGACGAGCGGCTCTTCGAGGACCGCCGACGACGCCGAATGTCTCTGACGACCTCGTTCAGCCGCCGCGACTCCGCCGTTTCCGGCGGAGGCAACAGGTCCACCTCAAGCTTGCGAAGGCGTCTCACGATTGATTTCATTTTGCTGCGCTGCCTTGTCCGCCCCACCTTGCGCGTATGATGTCGGCCAGTGACATGTCGGGCCAATATGCGGGTTCGGGACCGTCATCCATCTCGGGTAAACCCAGCGCGGCTTGGCGACGCCGGAGGTCGAGCGGGATCTCGTGGAGACGGCGCAATTCTTCGGTTTCAGCCGGAGGCAACAATCCGTCTTCAAGCCGGCGAAGGCGTCTCTCCGGCACACGCATTCAGTCGCTTCTCACGCTACGGCCTCCAGGACGTGTTGCAGCAGGTTACGTCGCCACGAAGAAATCATATTGCTCCATGGTTTCACGGGCCCGCGCCAGGTAGCGATGGAACTGGTCAAGTTCATCGCCGAGCGCCGCCCCCGAGTTCTGCACTTCGAATTCGCCTTTATTGGCGTCGAAGAACCTGCTGCCCGCCGACGCCGAATAGAAAGCCGTGGCGTGTGCCCAAATCTTCTGATCCGGCGTCTTGCCATATATACCGATAATCGTGCTGCGTTCGGGATTTTTGCTGAAATAGTCGAGACAGCTTGTCGAGTTTCTCACCGCAGCGAATTGCAGGCCGTGCTTGGCACCCCAAGTGTTCAGGAACTGTTCTGTGATCCTGGAGATGTTCCGGCGCGCATCATTAAAGGCCCCCTGCTCGAAGGGCTCGGTAGCCTTTAGATACGCTGCCTGCTTATCCACCGTTTTGGCCTGTGTAAAGCTCATTGCGGTAATGGCGCCGGGATGTTTGACAGCACCAGGTTTTGCCAGTCCGGCCAGCCATTTGTAGGCTAGGCGGCAGCACACGCCATCGTTCGCCACGGTTACGACCGTGGCTTGGTTGAATGGATGGAGAAGTTTCATCTTCAGGATTATATCGCTACCGCGCGGCGTTCAGTCCATCCTCACACTGGCCAGCCGCGGCGTACGGCTGGGGCTGCTGATGACTTCTTCGATTCCAGCCCGCTGCTTCTGGCCAAAGACAGAAAATCGCAGATGGCAGATGCGGCGACCCTTGCCCCAGCCTCGGATAGCGACGTGCTGGCGATCTTCCAACTCATGCAATGACCGGTTCACGGTGCCCAGGTGCACGCCCAGCAGGATTGCGATACGGCGCTGCCCAATATTCGCCGGGGCGCCCTGAAAGGCGTGCCGCGCCAGGACCCCGTAGACACACCCGGCCGTGATGGATAGGCCTTTGTCGAACAGCACTGAGTCGGGCGTGCGAGCGTATTCTTCCGCGCGGCCCTGCAACGCTGGACGAACATGAGTCCCATTTGCTGATAGCAGCAATTTTGACGCTGGCCTATAATATAATCGCTGATGTGATGTCCTGCGCGAAAATCTGCGGCGCGGCAGCCTTGACGATTGCGGCGGCGCTTCTTGCGGGCGCCCAGGAACCGGCCGCGACGGGAAAGGACCACGTTTCAGCGCCGGTACCCATTCACCGGATAGACCCAGAATACAGCGATGAAGCCCGTCAGGCCCATCATCAGGGCACGGTGATTCTGTCCGTGGTGGTGGATAGCGCCGGTTTCCCGACGAACATCAAGGTGATCCGGACCCTCGGCCTGGGGCTAGACGAGAAAGCCATCGAGGCGGTGCACCAATGGCGCTTTAAACCCGGCATGAAAGACGGCCAACCGGTGAGCGTGGCTGCCACCATCGAGGTGAACTTCCGGCTGCTGTTAAGTAAGGGCTGGAATCCGGGACAGATCCAATTTCATATGCCCGGAGGCGCTACACCGGCGACCATCCGCTCAAGGGGTTTTCAGGACCCCAAGCCCCGGGCGCCGGGGACCGTCTGGCTGACGTTCGAGTTGGACGAGAAAGGCAAGACGAAGAATGTCAGCGTTGTGCGCTCGTCGGCGCCGGTATTGGAAGACGCGGCGGCGGCGAGTGTACGAAAGTGGCGGTTCCACCCGGCCACGCTGGGGGGAAAGCCGGTTGCTGGATCGGCGAGCGTGGCACTCACGTTTCAGCCCTAGCGTCGGCCTGATGTTCGTTCATATCGTTAGCGGTCCAGCCAGGCGAGTCTGTGCGGCCCTTCGCGACCGGCAAAACAGTGGAAACCGCGGCGGACTGGTGCCCGCTACTCGGAAGCCCATGCAGCGATCTTGTCGATGACCGCGATGTTCGCCACCAAGCTGGACGTCAGATTATGCCTTTGCCTGATGAATTCCCCGCTGTTGTAACTGAGCCGGACTTCTCCGTCGGCGTCCTCCCAGACCAGGATTTTCAAGGGTAGGTCCAGCGCGACCGTTGGGGCCGCCAGCATTAGGGGCGTGCCGCCCTTCGGATTCCCGAAGATCAGCAGTTTGGTATTGCGCATCGGCATTCCGGCCTTTTCAGCCTCGCCGCTGTGATCGATGACCGCGAAGATCTTCACGCCCTGGCTGTCCAGGATGCTTTTCAGCTTCTCAACGGTGGCATCCACGCTGTGGTGGCCGCGAATTGAAACGATACCTTCAGGCATGGGAGGCGTCTTATGCTAGCGCTTCAATCTCCACCGGCCCATGTTCTTGTTCAGGGCTCGAGCTATTGTACACCCCACCGCTTCGGTAAAGAGCAGGGAACTGTATGGAAGCTTTCGGTAGCGGTTTCCGGCCGGCGAGTGCGCGGATTCAGGCCCGTGTTCTTTCCACGTAGGACACCCGGACGAGCAACTCGTCGTTGGGGCTGGTGGCGGTTGAGGCCGGCTCTGGCCAGGGCGCGGGCGCCCCCAGGTTTTCACTGGAGATATCTCCGGCCGAATCGGTCACTATCCGATATATGAAGCGGACCGTCTTTACTGCGCTTGGGATTCCGTCGCGCCGGAGTAAGGGAGCGGACTCCGTGCGCCACTTGCGCGAATCTGGGGAGCTGAAGAGCGCGCGCCGACGTGCCATTGAGAGCCACCGGGGAGCGTTCGCAGGCAACCCGTTGCTCGGACCCTTGAGAATATCGAGCGGCGCCGCGAAAAGGAGGACAATCCATTCGTCGGATTAAGCGTCGAGGATCGGATAATCGATTCGGAACTACGGGACCTGGAGCGCGCGACACTCGCTCACTAGATGGACGTTGGCTGAGAAGTCGGCCGGGATGGTCTCAAACTCGGTGCGGGTTGTCGTTGCCAAGAGGAGCTGTTGTGCGTGACGGCCAGCCGTGGTTCTTGGATTCTGCCAGCCACTATCACTCTCCGTGAGGTCACGCTTGGCTATGCCACCAAAGCGGGCTGGTCGCCTTGCGCAGCCTCATCGTTACTCACTCACGGTAGGCGTTTCGGACACACGGTCCTGAGCCTTCGGACGCGCATCTGCCTAGTTCAGCCTGGCGAGTTGTGGTTGCTGGTTTCGGCTGAGGGTCTGGACCTTACGCTGGTAAAGTGCCCGGCCGCGTTCCGGCGAACTCCTGGAACCTTGGCGCCGGGTGTGCGTATGGACTGACATGACTCCACGCAATTTCCTTGCGGCGACGGTGGTGTGTGCTCTTGCCGTACTGCCGATGCTACACGCCGCCACGCCGACTGAAGAGCACATCGCGCGCGTCGAAAACGGACTGCAGAAGCCTAACCGGCTGAAGGGCAGTCCGGCCGAGCCGATGAAGCTCGCTGAGCGGATGGAGCACTACAAAGTGCCCGGCGTGAGCGTGGCGGTGATTCATGCGGGCCGGGTGGAGTGGGCTCGCGGATACGGCCAGCGCGATGTCGAGAGCGGCGCGCCGGTGACGGCCGAGACGCTGTTCCAGGCGGCCTCGCTCAGCAAAGGCGTAGCGGCGACGGTGGCGATGCGGCTGGTCGAGCAGGGCAAGCTCAACCTCGACGAAGACATCAACGCGAAGCTGCGGACTTGGAAGGTCCCGGACAACGAATTTACACAAACGGAGAAGGTCACGTTGCGGCGGCTGCTGAGCCACAACGCCGGACTCACCGTGCACGGCTTCCCAGGTTACGCGCAGGGCGTGGCGGTGCCGTCGCTCGTGCAATTGCTCGACGGCAAGCCGCCCGCCAATACCGCGGCGGTGCGCGTGACCAAGGCGCCGGGCAGTGGCTTTAGCTACTCCGGCGGCGGGTACGAGGTGATGCAACTGCTGCTTGAAGACGTCACGGGCAGGCGCTTCGAGGATCTCGCCCGGGAGCTGATTCTCGATCCGTTGGGAATGAAACTAAGCGCATATGAGCAGCCGCTGGGAGGGGAGCGCGCGCGCAATGCGGCAAGCGCGTATCGTGGCGACGGCAAGGCGATTGCAGGGCGTTGGCACACCTATCCGGAGAAGACAGCGGCCGGGCTATGGACCACGCCGAGCGAGCTGGCGCAATGGGTAATGGAGATCCAGAAGCCAGGCAAGGTGTTGAAAGCCGAAACGGTGAATACGATGCTGACCAAGAGCCCAGGCGACTACGGGCTGGGCATCGGGCTCGGTGAGATGGCCGGGCGCGCCTCGTTTTCCCATGGCGGCGCCAACGAGGGGTATCGCTGCCAATACTTCGCCTATCGCGATTCGGGCGAGGGCGCCATTGTGATGACCAATGGCGACGGTGGCAGCGATCTCGCGAGCGAGATCCTGCGTGCTGTCGCCGTCGAATATGGCTGGGTGGACTATCTGCCCAAGGAGCGGACTGTTGTGCAGGTCGATGCGGCGGTACTCGCGTCCTATGTTGGGGACTACGCATTTCCGGGTGGGCCCGTGGTGCGGATTCGCGTGAAGGATGGGCAACTCACCTCGGCCATGGGCGTCGGCAGCATCGTGCTGCTTGCCGAGGCGCCGGATTCCTTCTTCGACATGGACGGGCACGCGCCGCCGACCAAGTTCGTGAAGGCAGCCGACGGAACGATGGAACTACACGCTGACGGTGGAGTGGCGAAACGGAAGAAGCCGTAGGAGCGCGGCGAGCCGGTCTTGAGAGGGGCGGCTTTGGCACCGCAGACATATTGTAAACAGGGGGAATACCCGAACAACCAATCTAACGTTCCATGTTCGATGCTTTTATTTTGTTGGTATTACGTGGTGAGCGCGGAGGGAATCGAACCCACAACCTAGTGATTAAGAGTCACTTGCTCTGCCAATTGAGCTACGCGCCCGTACCTTTAAATACAGCTGCTTGCGAGGATTTTGCGGATTTCCGTTTCTTGACTGTGGGGATCTTTGTGGGGGGCATTGACCCTTCGGTCGGCTCTTTGGTTTCCGCTTCGGCTTGCTCGAACTTCTCAGCGTTCAGGCTTTCAAGCCGATGAAAGGCCCGGTCCAGACCCTCTGGCGTCGGGTGTACATACCGCTGCGATACCGTCACGCTGCTGTGTCCGGCAATCTTCATGATGCTGAAAGCGTCCGCGCCTGCCTCGCCCAACCAGGTTAACATGGTGTGCCTCCACGAATGTATCACGAAATCAGCGGGCATTTTTAGACCTGTGCGCACGTCATCGTGCTGATGGTCGAGGGATGACACCAAGAACGCCGCCGCATCGCTTTCGCTGGGGAAGGTCCAGGCCGAATTGACCCCGGCCTTCCGGGCCTTCAACATCTCAGCCGCGCGCGCCGTAAGCCGGAGATTGCGTTTAGCGTTGCGCGACTTCCCGCCCCGTATGACGATATAGCCGTGCTTCGCATGAACTGCCGTCTGTAGACGCACGTCCGGCCATTGCAAGCCCACGGCCTCACCGGGCCGCACGCCTGTTTCGAGCATCAGAACCGCCACGTCCCGGAGTGGTTGAGGCGCGGCCTCCAGGTACCTCGGTTCGACCGCGTGGCTCAGAACGAATTCCCGGTTGTGCTCACCACGTAGCAGCCGGATACGCGGGATGCGATCCAACAGCCGCCACTCTTGCGCCAGCCTTAGCAAACGCCGGAGCGTTGCAAGCTCCCGGTTGATGGAGGCAACCGACAGAGGCTTTCCCCGCCGCGATGGTTGCCGCGCCCGCCGTTGCTTGTAGCCGTCAATCACGGCTTCGTCAATGGCATCGAGCCGCGCGCTCGATAGCTCGGCATCCGCCAACAGCCGCCGCATTTCCTTCTTGTGGGAAATCGACCGTCGCCGGCTTGTCCGCACCGCGTCTCAATAGCACTCTGAAAACGCGGCGCGAAGTCCACGAGTGTAGGCGCCGCCGGCCGTTAGTGGATGCCGGCCTCCCCCTTCGCCAGCCGAACCCGATGCGCGGCCTCGATCTGGCGAGCAACCTTGTCATTGCCGGTACGGGCGCTTTCGCGGATGCGCTCGCCGTTGAAGCTGAACTCGTACCAGTAGACGTCCCCACGCTTGTAGATGGACATACAGCCTTACTCTCCCTTCGCCGCCGGCTTCTCTTGGTGGTTCCAGCGCTCCGCCGCGGCCTTTACGGGCAACCTCAGGAGCGCTACTCGGGCGTGAGTTCTTGGAGCCTGGCTTTCCCGCTCGCCTTGCCTCCCTTGCGGCAGATTTGCGGAAGATACTCTGAGACTGCGCTCTTGCGGGCCATACTTGCTCTCAATGCTAAAGCCGTTTGAGGAACAACTCGAGCTGGTTCTGAGGCTCTGAGGCAGCCAACTCCGCCAGCTAACCATTCTATGCCAACTCCTCCGCCCCCCTCACGAACCCGCCGAACTCGAACTCGCAGGCCTCCGCGAAGTTGCAGTGCTTACGGCTGCAGAGATTGCTTCCGCGGTTGGGCAAATAGATCCCCTCGCGCATCGCCTCCCGCACGAGCGGATACAACTTCTCCGTCATCTTCAGATCCGCCGGCGACACCGTATACTCCTGCGTAATCACCTGGGCGCTTTTAGTGGCCACCGGCGTATCCACGCGCGCCTTCCCGTTAGCGCCGCGGCAAAGCTTCGCGTACGTAGCCAACTGAAACGCATAATCGGCGTTGACGCCCGTAGGCTTCCGCGTCGACCCCGCGCACCGGCACGCCGCCGATGACGCCCTGTCCGAAAGTTCGAGCGCGGCCGGCTCGATCTCCGGCGCGACTTCGTCGAGGTACTTCCGTGTGAGCGTGGCGGCCTGGTGCTTGAGCAGGTCTACGTTCTCATCGGCGCCGAAGGCGGCGCCCGCCGCTTCGCGGTCCCAGGCATCCTCGAAGCACGCCTGCAGGTCGTGGGATCGGGCGAACCGCCGTCCAACTTGGCGCGGAAGAACGCTTCGGCCATCTGGTGCACGACGCTACCGCGCACCAGCGAGCCGTTAGGCGGATCGGGCAGGGGAGTGGCAGGTTGTGCAATTATTAAATTCTGTAATGAACGCGACCCGAGCGACTGGGGTGGATGTATGAAGGCGCAGTTATTAGGAGGCCAAAAAATGGAGATTGGAACGGAAACACACTCAGGAGTTCTGTAGAGTCTCCAGTTCTTGTTCGTAAATACGTTCCAAGTGTCGTGCCAGGCCAACTGTGTCGCAGGCGGCCGAGGCACGCAGCCGATCCCGCAGGTTCCGCCGCAATTCCGCCAGGCGGGCTGGGGTCTCGGCGTCCTGCGCCAGCGAAACTGCCATGGAAATATAACTCTCGAGGTCGGTCGCCACAAATTCGCCCAGGCCCGCGGCGAGCAATAACGATTCGCTGGTCCGCGCTGCCCAACGGTCGCCGGAAAAAGTGATTACGGGCACCCCCTGCCAGAGGGCCTCCGTAGTGGTGGTGCCTCCACTATAAGGAAACGTGTCGAGCGCCACGTCCATTCTTCCGTAGGCTTGCAGGAATTCATCGTGCTCCGCCGGGCCTTCCAGAACAAGTCGCTCGCCGGCGACCCCCTCGTGCTCGAACCGGCTGCGGACGAAATTTCGCATACCCTCCGCCACGAGCCCAGCGTTCTTCAGCAGTAACGTAGACGCCGGCGCCTGCCGCAAAATCTCACTCCATGCCGAGATCAAGTCTGGAGTGATTTTGTATTGCGAGGCCAAGCAGCCGAACGCCAGCGGATTACCAGGCTGCAACGATGGGGGCGCCGTCACGTCCGGCGTCGCGTACCCCACCTCGAACGCCAGGTAGGTGCCGGGCACGCGTGCGATCCTCTCGCAGTAAAACTGTTCCTCCTCCGGGGGGATGACGACCGCATCGCCCACCAGGCAATCGTAGGCATCCATTCCGCTGGTTGCGTAAAGGTTGAACCAGCCCACGATCGGTGCTACGGGCCGGGCCGCCAGCAGCGGCAAACGCCACTCCGCGCTGTAGCCGTTCAAATCCACCAGCACGTCCACGCCGCTTTGCGTGATCAGCTCCGCGGCAGCCGGATTGGAAAGCCCGGAAATATCGTGGAAGATATCGTCCGGATGGCGCCGGTACTCCGCGCCTATCGTTCGCTCCGGCATGTCGGAAAACAGGTGGACCTGGACGTTCTCGCGGTCGTGCGCGTGAATCACGCCCCATACAGGTTTCATCCAGGTTCGCTGGTGGAAGAGAACCGAAAGATAGCCGATGCGCAAACGCCCGTCTCGAACCCTGTGCCGCGATGCGCGATTGACAGCCGGCAACGCCCTGCGCGCCCAGTCCTGCCTGACAGCCAGGATCGTCGCGTTTGTCGCTCTCGGACTGCCGGGCACAATGGCGGCGGCCCTCGAACGCGAGTCATTTCCGATACCCACCGCCGACGCCTGGGCGAACGCATCCAGCGCTTCGTCCACTTGTCCGGTGTGGAACAGCGCATAGCCCAGGTTGTGATGTGCTTCCACCCACTGCGGGCGCAGCCACGCAGCCTGCCGAAAGCGTTCCGCGGCCGCGGCAAATTCATCGCCATCACGCGCCATGCAGGCGGATGCGAACCAAGCGCGCGCCAGGTCGGGCTGGCCGGCTATGGCTCTATCGTAGGCCGCCGCGGCTTCCGCGCGACGTCCCATCGCGGCCAGAGCATCGCCTAGGTCGCACGCCAGTCCGGGGTCCTGCGGCATTTGATGGACGGCGCGCTCCAGAAACGGCAGAGCTTCGGCCGGGCGTCCTAATGCGGTTAAGGTCTGCCCCAGCGCCGCCAGCGAATCGTCGTGCCCCGCTTCCGCGTCCACCGCCCGCTCGAAACACGCCGCGGCATCCTCCAGTTCGCCGGCCAAGCGGTGAAGATTGCCCAGGCTATAGTGGGCGATTGCGAAGCTGGGATTGATGCGCAAGGCAGTGCGGTAGGCCGCGGCGGCCTCAATTGCGCGGCCTGCCTTTTTGAGAATGTCCCCCAAGTTGACGAAGTAGTCTGCGCTTTCGGCGATCGCAATGGCCTGGCGAAAGCTACCCTCCGCGCCCGCCGCATCGCCTTGCGCCGACAGTGAGAGGCCTAGCAGGTTCCAACAGTGGGCATTGCCGGGCCTCACCGATAACGCCTGGCGGAACAGGTGAGCGGCCTGTTCGTTCGACCCCGTTTGCTGCGCGACGACCCCCAGCAGATAGAGCGCATCGGGTTGATGCGCATCTCGCGCGAGTACCGCGCGGTATTCCGCCGCCGCCTCGTCCAATTGCCCGGCACGGTGGCGAGCCCATGCGGCATTCAGATTATCTACTTCTGCTCCCTCACCGGGCGCTAACCAGACACGCTCCAGTACGGGTGCGCGAGCCATATTTCGGGCGTAACAAACTGCGGCTTCTGCCGGGCGTCCCAATGTCGCCAGTGCGTCCCCCAGATCGCACGCCAGACCGGCGTCGTCGGGCATTTGGCGGACCGCACGCTCCAGAAACGGCAGCGCTTCGGCCGGCCGTCCCAGAGCGTTCAACGTTTGTCCTAGCGCTGCCAGCGAATCGCCATGGGCGGGCTCCGCATCCACCGCCCGCTCAAAACATGCCGCGGCCTCTTCCAGCGCGCCAGCCGTGCGGCGCAAATTGCCCAGACTATAATGCGCGCCTCCGCACCCCGGGTCGATGCGCAAGGCAGCTTGGTAGGCCTCGGCAGCCTCGTCTGTGCGGCCGCCTGCTTTCAGAACATTACCTAGGTTGAGGAAGTAGTCCGGATTCGCCGTGATCGCGATGGCCTTGCGGATGCATTCCTCCGCGCCTGCCGAATCGCCTTGGGCTGCCAGCGCGAGCCCCAGCAAATTCCAACAATATGCGTGGTCCGGCTTCACCGCGACCGTCTCGCGGAACAAGCGGGCGGCCTGCGCGTTCTGGCCGGTCTGGTGCGCCACGACTCCGAGCAAATAAAGCGCGTCGGGTTGACGCGGATCGCGCGCCAGTACCGCCCGATATCCCGCCGCCGCCGCCGCCAATCGCCCTGCACGGTGATGCGCCGTAGCTTCTCTCAGTTCGTCCGTTTCCGTCCCCATGCCCCAAGAATTATAGCCGAATTTGGCAACGGGGCGGGGAAGCGGCCGCGCGATCGCGGCGGCGTTTTCCGAGATCGACGCGCAGAGAATTGCGGGTCGAAAACGCTGATCTAAGTGCATCACCTGATGGAACAATCAATGGTGGGAGTGCCTCGGTGATCGGCTCCGACTGCTGGGGAATTATAAACCGGCGCAAACTGGGGAATTTTCAACCGGCAATGACAAAGGTCGTTCCCGATGCGCAATTCTCTGCGCATCGATCTTGCTCGGGCGAGAGGTGTACGAAGAAACCCAGACGGAAGGCCCGCACCGGACGCTTAAACCTTGCGCCGCTAAATTTTCCGTCGTTTTGCGCAGGTTAAAGCGGCTGGATGTTTCGGCCAGTCCGAATCAAGCGCGACGGCGCTCTGCGAATGGATACTCCGTTCCCTGCGGTGAAGGATGCCGGCGAAGCCGGTTTCCGATCGGCACCTCTAAAATACGATGCCCTTTTCCCGATCCGGGCCATTCGACCCTGCCGCTAAACTCGGCAACCTTGTTGACTCTGCGTGCAGCTCGGTATTGCCCGGTCGACGCCAGAGCTACATAAAAGAGTCGGCACAAAACTATGGAGCAGATCGTGATAGCGAACACCAAAGCGCTCGTCGGCATTCCGGAACTACCTCCGCTTACAAACATCGCACGCTCCGACGGTCACGGCCAGGGTCATGCGTTCTAGTGGTTCCAGACGAGTTAGCGAAGGTTATGAGACTGCTGATATCCTGAGGTGCGATCTCGACATTGGAAAGTTTCAACACTTTTCAACCCCTCCGGGCTATCTGGAAAATGTTCGACGCAAAAGCGCTCGAAGTGCCCAATTGACACCCTGCCGAGAACTTTGGCATAGGGGCGACCGAACGACGGCTCCGTGGTCCGTCCGGCGCCCACCGCCCGTGCTCCGTCGCCGGGCCGCCGGCGTGCGGACGGGGATGGGGCCGGGCGGAGGGGTGGCACGGCCATGAAAGCATTCTCCGAGTGGCGCGTCACTCGTCAACTGAGCAATCTCTGTCGGATAACGACCCCACTCCAGGCCAGCAGCGGTTACTAGAAGGTTAGCTTTTTGCGTCCGTCAGGAAACGGCCACGGTAGTGCGAAGGCGCGACGCCAAAGCGTTGCATAAAGGCACGGCGAAAACTGTCGGAATCGCGAAATCCGACCGAGACGGCGACGCCCTCCACGGAACAACCAGAGGCGGACAGCCGCTTGCGAGCCTCGTCAAGCCGAAGGCGCTGCACGAAAGCGGCCGGACTGCTGTTGAACTCCAACCTGAAACGGCGGGAAAACTGCCGCGGACAAAGATTCATATGCTCCGCCATTACCTCAACGGAAAGGTTTTCGTCGAGGTGTCCCAGGATCCATGCCGCCAGATCGGCAAAGCGGCTGGTGGAAGTAATTTGAAACTTCAACGGCTCAGAAAACTGCTCTTGTCCTCCGGGACGCTTCATGTAAACCACCAATTCGCGCGCCACCGCAAGCGCCACTCGGGGTCCAAAGTCTTCCTCAATTAATGCCAGGGAAAGATCGATTCCGGCGGTGACGCCGGCCGAGGTGTAGAACTTGCCGTCACGAAGGTAGAGCGCATTGGCTTCAAGCCTCACAGCAGGAAAGCGGGACGCCAATTCGGCAGCGAACCTCCAATGGGTGGTCACTCGCCGGCCGTCCAGCAGTCCAGTCGGCGCTACCGCAAAAATGCCGGTGCAAACCGAAGCAATCCGACGAATCCCGCCGGCCCGATGCCTGATCCAGTTCGCTAGCTTAGGACCGGAGGACGACAGGCGCACGCCGCGGCCGCCGGGAATGATGAGCGTATCCATGTGGCGCAGTGACCTTAGGGAGCAGGTCGCGGTCATGCGCAATCCGGACACGGAACTGAAATTCATGGCGGCCAGTGCAGCAACCGTCACCTTGTAGCAAGGCTGCGGGTTGCCCTTCGAGTCTTCAAGGAATGCACTGCTGAAAGCCTCTAGTGGTCCCGCCAAGTCGAGGGAGGTGAGCTCGTCGTAGCCGACAATAACGATATGTCTGGGAGTCACGGCAGTCGTCCCCTCAAAATAACCAAATAAGGCATATATCCGGAATGACGTCTATACGGCGTTCGAGATTTGGGTGCTCCAGCGAGAATGTCCTGAAATGCCGGATCGATGTCATTTGGGACTTTCCATTATCGGGCTATACTGTCTTCTAAAGCAAGCGTTTCCTAAGGAGGGTCATATGAAGTGGACGAAATCGGGACTGCGGATGGCCGCTGCAATCGTGGGGATTGCGAACGCGGCGGTTTTTATGAGCCAGGCGCAGGAGCCCGATAAAATACCGGCTTTAGCGCGGCAAACCCGCCCACTGAAGCCGCCGGCGACGGGCAGGATCAACGTGGCGTTTCTGATCTCGCAAGGCGCGGATGTCATGGACATTGCCGGCCCGTGGGAGGTTTTCAGCGATGCCATGCTTACAACCAAGGGCGAGCCCTGGCATGAATCCAATGGCGACGATATGGTCATGCCGTTCAACGTTTACACCGTATCCGATTCAGTGAAACCGGTGAATGCAAATGGCCTAACCATCGTGCCGAACTACAGTTTCGGTCATGCGCCCAAGCCGCGGATCATCGTGATCCCCGCTCAGGGCGGTCGTAATGCGGCCCAGAAAGCGTGGCTGCTAACCAATTCGGCCGACGCGGATGTGACCATGTCTGTGTGCACCGGCGCCGCGATGCTGGCGGAGTACGGATTGCTCGATGGCAAAACTGCTACTACGCATCATGCCTATCAGCAGAGCATGCAGAAGACGTATCCCGCCGTGCGCTTCGTCAGTGGAACCCGTTTTGTGGAGAATGACAAGATCGCAACCGCGGGCGGCTTGACCTCGGGCGTGGATCTGGCGCTACATATCGTGGCGAGATACTACGGAAATGAGGTCGCCCAAGTTACCGCTGGCATTCTGGAATATCGCAGTGAGCTATGGAAAAATCCGGAGTACGATCGGGTGACGCCGGTGGCCGGGTCGAAGTGATCTTGCATGTTGCGCGAGATTAATGGCTGAGGTTCAAGTTTCCGTTAATCGGCCACTCATATAAAGCTGGGACGCACGGAGGCCTCCTTCTAATTACGTTACCCGGTTGCGCCGCCCGTCGACCGCATTCTGCCGGTCAGGCTCCCAGAAGATATCTTTGTGTTTGGCAGCGGCGAGGTCTGCGCAGAGCTGCTCGGCGCTTGCGTTGCGGATACCAATCGAGACGAAGCCCCGTGAGGTCATTGTCGACGAGTCGATAGTGGTCCAACGACCTGAACCTCCGGTCCAGGTCCCACCAGCGCCTTGTAGAGGACAGGAGGAGGAGATTGTTCTTTATCGTGGAATAACGCCCATGCCCCACTTTTCGGCTCTCTTGCTCCGCTCCTGCTTTTTGCTCTCAAAAAAACGAGAGCAGGCGTCCGCGGGGTGCAAGAGTTGGGAACCCGCCTTTCGCTCCGGCCGGGGGATAGGCGCCTCGCTTTGAACGATACCATGCCTGGAACTCGTTGGAAGGCTGTGGGGGAATTTGTGGGGGCCCAGCGGTACTTGGCAGTCCTAATCGCTTCGCGCGGGCACCGCGATCACTCGCTCTAAATATCGTAAGATTAGGCTACTTACATGAAAACCAGGGCGATTGAATAGGAAGGCGAAATGGAGATCTGAAGTGATTAAGAGTCACTTGCTCTGCCAATTGAGCTACGCGCCCGCTTGAGGTGTTCTGGCGGCTTGGCAGCGCCCGTCCGCATCGAACCCGGCCGGAGCGCCAATCCAGGGTTATACCACCCCGCGCGCCGCCGCGGACTCGATCGAGGCCGCCGCAATCTGCGCAATGTCCAGAAGTTTGGGTGGCGTCTGGCTCACCGTGCCGAAGGCGTCGCGCAACATCGTCTGGCAGAAGGGGCAGGCCGTGCCCACCACCGGGGCTCCGGTGGCGGCCAGTTCCGTGGCGCGCTCCACATTGACGCGCTTGCCTTTCTCCTCGCCCAGGAACATCTGCCCGCCGCCCGCGCCGCAACAGAACGACCGCTGGCGCGCACGCTCCGGATCCTCCACCTCGTCCCAGCGCGCCATCACCTCCCGCGGCTCGTCATAAATGCCGCGATAGCGCCCCAGATAACAAGGATCGTGGAAGACCACACGCTCCCGCTGGTCCTCGCGCCTCGGCAGCTTCTCCTGCATGCGCGCCAGCAGTTCGCTGTGATGTTCGATCTGGAACGCCGCGCCGAATTCCTTCCAATCCTCGCCGATGGTGCGCACGCAATGCGGGCAGATGGAGAGCAGCTTGGTGACATTGGCTGATAGATTGGCCGACTTCAACTGCTCGATGTTGGCCTCGGCCATCTGCTGGAACAGCAGATCGTTCCCTAAGCGCCGCACCGGGTCGCCCGTGCACTTCTCCTTGCGCAGCACGCCGAACGTCACGCCCAGATGGCGCAACACCGCGGCCAGCGACAGCACAATCTCGCGGCCTTGCGGATCGTACGACCCCATGCAGCCCAGCCACAGGCAATACTCCTGCGTGCCGTCGTAAATCGGCAACTCGTTCTTCTCGATGAATTTCGTGCGCTCGCTGGAGGCGAATCCCAGCGAATTGCCGTTGCGCTCCATCGCCAGAAACATCTTGCCGCCGTAATCGTCTTCCCACTTGCCCGTGTTCACCGCGCCGCGCCGCAGCCCGATAATCACGGGCAGATGCTGGATACCTACCGGGCACTGGAACTCACAGGCGCCGCAGGTGGTGCATTGGAACGCCGCTTCCATCGAAATGTGTTTGCCCAGCAGCGGCTCTTCATTGCCCGGCCCCTCTTCGTTCAGATAATGCCGCAGCCCCAGGATGATTTCTTTCGGGTTGAGCGTCTTGCCTGTGTTGTACGCCGGACAGTGCTCTGTGCAGCGCCCGCACTCCACGCAGGAATAAGCTTGCAGCGCGTCGAGCTTGGTGATGTCCTTGCCGGTGTCCAGGCCGAAATCCTCGTCGCCCACCAGCGGCGGAATCTTGCTGAATCCATCCCGCCGCAGAAACACGGTGGCCGGGCTGATCACCAGATGCAGGTGCTTGGTGTGCGGGATCAGCGGCAGAAACGCCAGGAGGGTGACGGTGTGCAGCCACCAATTCGCGCGCGCCGCCGTGGTGCTTTCATCCATCCCGAGCCCCGCCAGGTAGGTGATCATCAAGATGAAAATGAGCAGCGCGATGACGCCGGATTCCGGCGCGACTTTGCCCAACCAGACGGGGCGCGTCACGAAGCGGCGGAGGGCCAGGCCGGCGATCGAAACCGCCACAAGCACGGCCCAGACGGCCACAAAAGCGAAATAGGCTTTGCCGAATCCGCTTTCACGGCTAAGAAACGGGAAGCCGAAACCGGCGGCAATGTGGTTGATCGTGATCAGCGCGAACGCACAGAAGCCCCAGAAGACGAAGGCGTGCGCCACGCCGGCGAGCGGTCGCTCCCGGATTACTTTCCCTTGCAGCAGCACTTCCCAGACGAATTGCCGGATGCGCGGCGCTAGCGGCCGCAGCTTGAAATCCGGATTATCGCGCGAGCGGCGGATTGCATCCACCGGCTTGCGGAAGCGGAACCAGAAAAGCGACCCGGAGATGCACAACAGTATCGCCAGAAGCGCAATTTCCAGCCAGGATGGGTGGACCATGCGGTAACCTTGAATGTAGCACAGCGGTCCGCGAAGTCCGCTGCGAGATTCAACCTGACGGGGTGTTCTGCTTGCGCATTTTGGTTACCGGAGCCGCCGGCTTCATCGGCTCGCACATGTGCGACCGGCTGTTGGCCGAGGGTCATACGGTCGTGGCTGTCGACAATTTCCTCACCGGCTCCGAAAAAAATGTAGCCCATCTCAGCGATCAAGCGCAATTCCGCCTTATCCGTCACGACATCACGCTGCCGCTGACGGTCGACGGCCCACTGGACGCGGTGCTGAACATGGCGTCGCCGGCCAGCCCCAAGGATTACTTGCAGCACGCCATCGCCACGCTGGATGTGGGCAGCACCGGCACGCGCAACATGCTGGAACTGGCGCTGGCCAAAGGCGCAAGGTTCCTGCTCACCTCCACCTCGGAATGCTACGGCGACCCGCTGGAGCATCCGCAGAGCGAAACCTATTGGGGCCACGTCAACCCGGTCGGGCCGCGCTCCTGCTACGACGAAAGCAAACGCTTCGCCGAGGCGCTGACCATGGCTTACCACCGCACCTATGGCCTGCGCACCAACATCGCGCGCATCTTCAATACCTACGGGCCGCGCATGAAGCTGGACGATGGCCGCGTAGTGCCCTCGTTTATCGGCCAGGCCCTCCGCGGCGAGACCCTCACCATTTTCGGGGACGGATCGCAGACGCGCAGTTTCTGCTATGTCAGCGACCTGGTGGACGGCATCTACCGGCTGATGCAATCCGATGAGCGCTATCCGGTGAATCTCGGTAACCCGGATGAAATGACCATACGGGAATTCGCCGAGCGCATCCGCCGCATCACCGGCAGCCTTTCGCCGATCGTCAATCGCCCGCTGCCGGAAGACGATCCCAGGCAGCGCCGGCCGGACATCTCCAAGGCGCGCCGTCTCCTCGGCTGGGAACCGCGCGTGCCGCTGGAAGAAGGCCTCCGCGTCACCCTCGACTCCTTTCGTGCATCGTTCTAAAATACCCCGATGAAGCGCATCGCCCGCTGGATCGGCATCGTCGTCGTCCTACTGCTGTTGGCAGTGGCTGCCATACCCTTTCTGATCGACCCCAATCAATTCCGCCCCATGCTGGAGGCGGAGCTGTCCAAAGCGCTGGCGCGCGAGGTCAAGGTCGGCGACCTGAAACTGGCACTCCTATCCGGCGGCGTGACAGCCGACGACCTTTCCATCGCCGACGATCCGGCCTACAGCCGCACACCCTTCCTGCATACCAAGTCGCTGACGCTGGGCGTGGCGTTGGGGCCGCTGATCGCCTCGCGCCAACTCCACGTCACCCAGCTCACGCTCGATCAGCCGCAAATCGAACTGCTGCAATCCACCGCCGGCAATTGGAATTTCTCGAGCCTCGGTGGCAAGCCGGCGGCGCCGGCCCCGCGCGGCGGCCCTCCCAGCGCGGGGTTCGATCTTTCCGTAAAGCTGGTGAAGATCTCGAATGGGCGGCTCACGTTCGCGCAGCAGAACAGCAACGCCAAGGCGCGAGCGCTCGACGACGTGAACGTGGAACTCAAGAACTTCGTCGCCGGCGCGGTGTTCCCGTTCGCTCTTTCCGCGAAGCTGGCGGGCACGGGCGATCTCCAACTCAACGGCATGGCTGGCCCCGTCAACGCAACGGACGCCGCGCAAACGCCAGTGAAGGTCAAGGTGAAGTTATCCGGTTTCGATCTGGCTGTCGCGGGCTTCGAGAGTTCCACGGGACTGGCCGGGCTGCTCTCGTTTGATGGGGCATCCGCGTCAAACGGCAGGACTCTGTTCCTGAGCGGGCGATTGAAGGCCGAACAGTTGAAGCTGGCCCGGAACGGATCGCCCGCGCGCGAGCCGGTGGAGTTCGATTTTGCGCTGGAGCATGACCTGCGCAACAGCTCGGGCGTGCTGCGGAGCGGCGAAATCCACATCGGCAACGCGCCCGCGAGTCTCACCGGGACCTACGCGCCGCGGGGTGATTCCACAGCGCTGAATATGAACCTCTCGGGGCCAGAGATGGGCGTGCCGCAACTGGCGGCCATGCTGCCGGCCTTCGGCGTGGTGCTGCCCGCAGGGTCTTCTTTTCAGGGCGGGACCGCCAGCGCCAAACTTTCGTTCACCGGTCCGGCCGAAGCTCTGGTCGTCGACGGCTCCCTGGGTCTCAACAACACGCGACTGGCCGGATTTGATCTGGGATCGAAGATGTCAACCGTGGAGAGGCTGGCCGGCATCAAGACCGGACCGGACACGGAAATCCGGACTTTCGCCGCCACGGTCCACATGGCCCCCGACGGATCGCGCGTCGAGGACATTAAGTTCGTTGCGCCCGCGCTGGGCGAATTGAGCGGCGGAGGAACCGTCAGCCCCAGCCAGGCTTTGGATTTCAAGATGCGCGCCACGCTGCACACCGGCGGAGCCGCCCTGGCGCTTCTGGGCGCGAAGAGCGGCACGGGCGTGCCCTTTCTGGTCGAGGGGACGGCCTCCAATCCGGTGTTCCGTCCCGACATGAAAGCGCTCGTCTCGGGAAAAGTGCAGAGCCTCAGCTCGCTGGGCGGTGCGCTGGGCAAGAAGAAGTAGCCCGCCTACTTTCGAGGGCCTCGACTGATAGCCGTCTCCAGGACCGATCTCTTCCGAGGCGATGGTCCCTCGCGGCCATTCCCCCGAACGGCTTCGGGCTTCGCTTTGCCGGAAGGTCGTGCACCCGCGCGGCCGGCGATCCGCGCCATCCAGCGCGGCGAACCGTATTGCTCCCGAACAGCGATGCGACAGTGAATCCCGCGCCGGCGTTGGGAAAGTGAACGGCTGACCCCGGGCCCAATATCTCGACCTGCTGCAGCAATTCGGGGCGAGCGCCGGCTAGTTCTTGAAAGTCGGCGCGCGGCGCAGAAACCATTCGGCCATTGTCGAGGCGCACCGAGATCACGTCGTGCTCGCGGTCGTACCATGCCTCCGCAGCTCGAGGTTCGATCGCCATAGCTGTCGCGCCGCGCTGGCTGGCCTCCAGGATCTCGTGTTCAGTCAAATCCCTTAACCGAGGCATGACATCTGTTCCACTCGTCGCGGCATCCTTGCAAGTGAGCCGCCACAAGCCGTCGAGCGGCGCGCACGGCCTTGCCGGCGGCGTCGCCGCGAATCTCACGTATGGTCACAAGGTCGTCCAGCAACAGAACGACTTCGTACTGTCGACGCCGAAACACATGCACATGCGGCGGTCCATGATCCGCGGAGTAGGCGGTGACGACGAGTCCGCCTTGCCGCAAGACTTCACCGACCTTTCATACCATACACAACCGCCTGGTTTTATGCAAATGCCTCCGCAAGATTCGACACTGGCCGCGCGGCGAAAGTTCCTGCGCTGTTCCCCCAGCAGGAACTTGACAGCGGCGCCGAGCTGCGGCACACTAGTAGTCTGCCTATGGGAAAAGATCAGGCCCGCACCGAAATCCCGCCCGGGACGCTCTACATGCTCATCCTGCGCAGCCTCGCCCGCGTGGGGCCGATGCACGGCTATGGCATCGCGCAGCATATCCAGCAGCTATCGGAGGACTGCAGCGCATGCTGATCAAGGGCTGGGTCACCGCGGACTGGGCGCAATCGGAAAACAACCGGCGCGCGCGCTATTACCGGCTGACTCCCGCCGGCAAGAAACAACTGAGCGCCGAGATGTCGGAATTCGACAGGGTCATGCGGGCGATCGCCAACGTGATTCAGCCCGCATAGAGGAGGGTCCACCGATGGCATGGCTAGGGTCAAAGCCGGGCGAACTGTGGCGGCGCATCGGCTTTCTGCGCCGTCGACGGCAATTCGACTCCGAGATGGAAGAGGAACTGCGGTTCCATGCCGCCATGAAGGCCGGCGCCTACCGTGCGGACGGCGCAGACGCCGAAGAGGCGCACTACGCGGCCCTGCGCCGTCTCGGAAACCCTACGGAGTTGAGGGAAAGGAGCCGAGACATGTGGGGATGGCGTTGGTTGGAAGCATTCGCGCAAGACACCCGGTATGCGTTTCGCGTGCTGCGCAAGAGCCCGGCGTTCACGCTCCTTGCAGTTGTGTCGCTGGCGCTGGGGATCGGCGCGAACACGGTGGTGTTCAGCGTGCTCAACGCCCTGGTGCTGAAGGCGCTGCCCGTCGCCGATGCCGCGCGGGTCTACTTCGTCAATAACTCTGGCGGCCCCGCGCAATCTTTCCCCAACTACCGAGACATTCGCGACCGCAACGCGGTGTTCGAATCGCTGTTCGCCTACCGCATCGCCATGATGTCGCTCGATGACAACGGAGGCGCGCACCGCGTGTGGGGCTACCTGGTAACCGGCAACTACTTCGAATCGCTGGGCATCAAGCCGGCGCTGGGCCGGTTCTTCACGCCCGCCGAGGACGCCCATCCCAACGCCAGCCCTTATGCCGTGATCAGCTACGCCTGCTGGCAGGACCGTTTCGGCGGCGACCCGCAAGTTGCCGGGAAAGATATCCGCATCAACGGCCACCCGTACACCGTGCTGGGAGTCGCGCCGCGCGCGTTCCATGGCACCGAAGTCTTCTACTGGTCCGAGATATGGGTGCCCATGACGATGCAGCCTCAAATCGAAGGCCACTCGTGGCTGGACGAACGCAACACCCACAATTCCTGGGTGGCCGGACGTCTGAAGCCTGGGGTAACTGTCCAGCAGGCGGAAGCCAATCTGGGTGTGATCGCGGCGCAACTGGCGCACGACTACGCCTCGAACGAAGGCATGCGGCTCACGCTGAGTGTTCCCGGCGTTGCGGGCTCTGCGGGCCGCGAACCCACGCGCGCGTTTGCGGGCGGCGTCATGCTGATGGCCGCGCTGGTGCTGCTGGCGGCATGTGCGAACCTCGCAAGCCTGTTGGCGGCCCGCATGGCAGATCGCAGCCGCGATCTGGCGATCCGCGTTTCCATCGGCGCCGGCGGCGGCCGCATCGTGCGGCAATTGCTCACTGAATCGCTTTGGATCGCCATGCTCGGCGGAGCCGCGGGCTGCGCTCTGGCGGCCGTGTTACTCCGGCTGCTCAGCCAGTGGCGCGCGCCGCTGGATTTTCCTGTCCAGTTCGATGTCACGCCGGACTGGCGCGTCTTCCTGTTTGCCTTCGCGGCAGCGCTCTCGACCGGCCTCCTGTTTGGTATCGGCCCTGCCCGGCACGCCTGGAAAGCCGCCCCCGCGCTGCATCTGAAAGGATCGGCTACACCGCGCTCCGGCCGCCGCTGGGCCGCGCGCGATGTCCTGCTGCCGGTGCAGATCGCGCTGTGCTGCGTGCTGGTCACGGCCAGCCTGGTCGCCGTACGCGGGCTGATGCGGTCGTTCCAAACTCCGCTCGGATTCCGGCCCGATGGCGCGGCCGTCATCGGCTACGACGTTGGCCTGGCCGGTTACAACGAAGACCAGGGGCGCGTGTTCCAACAGCGTGCGCTGGAGGCCGTGGCGCACTTGCCGGGCGTGGAATCGGCAGCTTACTCCAGTTCCGTCCCGCTCAGCATCGATCAGTCCAGTACCACAGTCTATTCCGAGAGCACCACCGATTTCCGCCCGAAGAATGCGCACTCGGCGGGCACTTATCGTGTGGCGCCCGGCTACTTCCAAACCGCTGGAACGCGGCTTCTGGCGGGGCGCGAGTTCACTCCGCAAGACAAGCCGAATGCGCCGCGGGTGGCCATTGTGAACCAGACGTTCGCGCGCAGCGTGACGGGCGCCGCGGATGCCGTTGGCCGCCGCTTCCGGCTGGGCGCCGGCGGACCGCTCTATCAAATTGTCGCGATTGTGGAGGACGGCAAATACGAGACCTTGACCGAGGTCCCCAAGCCCGCGGTCTTCTTCCCGATTCTGCAAAACTACTCGTCCACCATCGTTCTGATGGTGCGCTCCCGCAGGCCGGAGTCCGAATTGGCGGCGGAGATGCGGGAAGCCATCGGACGACTGGATCCGCATCTGGCCATTTACGGCGTCGGCAGCCTGCATCAGATGCTCGGCCTCGTTTACCTTCCGATGCACGCGGCCGTGGTGGCGCTGGGTGCGTTCGGCGTGCTGGCGCTGATGCTCTCCATCACCGGGATCTACGGCCTGGCGGCGTATACCGTATCGCGGCGCGTGCGCGAGATCGGCATCCGGGTGGCCATCGGTGCGCGCCCGGTACAGGTCCTGCGGCTGATCTTCGCCCGCGCCGGCGTGCTGGTTGCGGCCGGCGCGACAGCCGGACTGGTGTTGGGCATGGCCGCCGCCCATGTACTGGCCAGCATCGTCTATCAGGCCAGCCCCCGCGATCCCGTGGTGATTGGCGCGTCCGTGCTGGCGATCGCCGGCGTGGGCCTCGCGGCAGCCCTGGGACCGGCCCGCCGCGCGTTGCGGATCGACCCCGTGCAAGCTCTCCGCCACGAGTAGTCTGCGCCTCAAGGCGGATATCGTAGCTGCTCTAATCCAGCGGGCCCGGCCCTCCGACAAGGGTCAAGTAGCGGCAATCGAGCTTAGCCTGTATACTGAGCAGCAGGGAGCATTTCGCAAGATGACTCCAGAGCATCCCGCCAGTGGCGGGTCTAATCAACCTGTGCGTCTCCCGGACCTCCGGTCTTTGGGGGTACACCGGCCTGTCATCCTTGTCGCTGATGACGAAGCCCTAATCCGAAATCTGGTCACTCTGCTATTGCAGCACGAGGGGTATTTCGTTCTTTCCGCTGCCGATGGTTACGAAGGGCTGGAGCTATCGCGCAAGTACCCCGGACCAATAGATTTGGTGATTACCGACGTGCAGATGCCCAGGCTGAATGGTACCGACCTGTGCGCACTTCTGATCAAAGAGCGACCCGGAATCAGGGTGTTGGTAATGTCTGGTGCGGACATGCACGAGATCGTCAGCCAAAATGCCAACATGCCGTTTCTGCCGAAGCCGTTCGACGGAGAGACCCTGAAGGCGAGTGTTCGGGCGATCCTGGACCAGCCAGCGAGCGGTAGTGAGCACATGGCAGCGCTGTCCACCCCTGCTGCTTCTGGCTGAGGATGTGCCGCCGCGTACTCCCGAATATCCCCAGCGGCACGGCCATGTGCGGCGATATCGGAAGCTATTGAGCCGTGAAGGCGCGTTAACATATTAGCAATGCTTAAGAGACTGCTGATCACCCTGTCGCTGTTGTGCGCGCCCCTGCCCGCCCAAGCTCCACCGGACGATCTGCGGTTCACCGGGGACGGTCAGCTCATGCGGCCGGACAATTATCGCGAATGGATCTATCTGAGTTCGGGGCTGGGGATGACCTATGGCCCTATCGACTCCGCCGCCGCCCCCTCTGCCGAGCGCTTCGACAATGTCTTCGTGACGCCCGGGGCCTACAAAGCATTTCTTCAGACCGGCTCCTGGCCGGACAAGACCATGTTTGCCTTGGAGGTACGCTACTCCGCCAGCCAAGGTTCCATCAACAACGGGGGCCATTATCAGGAACGCTTCGCCGGTTTGGAGATCCACGTCAAAGACGCGGAGCGTTTCTCAACAAAATGGGCGTTCTTCGAATTCGGCAACTCTCAACGGACAGCCAAGCCGCTTCCGGCCAACTCAAGCTGCCAGGCGTGTCATGCCAAGAACGGCGCCGTGGACGAGACGTTTGTGCAGTTCTATCCGACCCTAATCCCAGTGGCCAAAGCCAAAGGCACGTTGAAGCCATAGGAGGCTGGTCGAAACTCCAGCTTGTTAACGTTGGGGGCCAAGCCCTGGCCGGTTGCTAAACCGGTTGGCGCGCTATGCAGAAGTGGTCGAACACTTCCGTGAGGATGCCGGCGATTTCCGCGGGCTCGCGGCGTTCGATCTCGCTGCGGTGCAGCATGTAGACCGGTATTCCATCCTGGAACAGCGCCATCGACGGAGAGGAAGGCGGGTAATTGGACAACCGGGCGCGCAAGTGAGCCACCGCAGCTTCGTCGCCGCCGGCAAAAACGGTAGCCACCTTCGAAGGACGCACCGCATGTTGGAGTGCGAGGCCGATTGCCGGTCGGGCCCTCCCGGCGGCACACCCGCAAACGGAATTCACGATCATCAACACGGCGCCGCTGTCCGGTCCCAGCAAGCGGTCCACATCTTGAGGTGTTCTCGCCTCTTCTACACCGTATCGGGTGAGATCCTGGCGCATTGCGGCGATGAGTGGTTCAGGGTAGGGCATAGTCCGATTGTAACAGCCCGTTCAGGAACTGCCGGAGCTCTTCTCTGAACTGTCCCCCCATACGCACCGTGGCTGGCTCCAGGCAGCGGCTTGATCCATCGGAATAATCTGGACGCCGCAAGTAGGCTCCTCAAAGCCCACTTCATGCCCAGGCCAATTCGATGAATCTACGCACTGGCGTTTTCTGACCGCCCGCGGTCACGTGACCGCATGTCGTTACGATCAGAGGGACTCGACCATTCCAAACCGAATCCGAAATTCGCCGGCGAGCGAATCGGCTCAACAAAGAACGATGTTTGGTACGACTCGTGCATTAGCGGTTAATGCACGACACCTGCATCGCGCCAGAGCGAACAATGCGCGCACGTGCTCGCTGTAAGTTTATTTTCAAAGGAGAAATGAAATGCTCGGTTTAGGATTGGTTGGGACCGTTCTTGTGATCGTGTTAGTTGTGTGGATCATTCGCAGAGTGTGAACGCCGACTCGTTGAGACTCGGGCCGTGTCATGAAGACGGGACAGACATTGGCAAAAGGCGCAGGGATGGGTAGACGGATCGTCCTGGTTTGCGAAGAGTGTCATTTGCCCGGAGAATGGCTAGGGTAGTGCGTCCGAAATCCCGGAGAGTATTCAGACGCCGGTGTGGGGCGGCCAATCCTGGCCGCAGCCGCCTCTTCAGGCGGCTGGACCCGCTAGAGAGCGGGTTCGCGGGCTGAATAGCCCGCCCCACGGTGCGCACATAATCGTCGATCTGCCGCGACGCACTCCACTAGGACCCACCGTTGAAGTATCCGGAAGAGACAAACGGAGAACGGCTCGACGTTTGCACTCCCAAAAGGCAAATGCCAGGCTGAGGAAAGGCGGCGTTCAATGAATTGCGCGGAGTTTACAGATATGCATGCAAACTGCGTCACTGCCATGCGAACCTATTTCGTCCAGGTTGAGAAAACGTCCGCAATGTTGGCGGAATGCACTGCGGAACCACTGACCTTCAGGGAGCGTTTCAAGCTTATGTCTCAGGGGATTGTGGAGAATGACGCCCACTTGGCCTACTTGGGCGCCAGAAGTCTTCTCCTTAGTGCAGCGCAACTAGGCTACGCCTCTTTAATCTGAACCAGTTACCGTTCGTTGGCACCGCAGGCAAGCCGGTAGCCGTTCGTGACACAGGATGCCCCGCGCGGGCTTCGGTGTTGCGAACTCAGCCGCAAAGGTCGAGGTCACTGGCTTCGCGATGCACAAACCAGCGGAGGCCTACACCCTAATCGCGCGTCACCGCCGCCTGGCGTCTTCGGCCCGTGCGCCCAGGCGCCCCGCCGGATCGCCGCGCCAGCCGCCGGGTGCGATACGGGCGAGGAGCTACGCCGAGCTTGCAAGAGGATGATAACGCCGCTTCTACGCGACGCTGACTGGGCCGCACCGTGTGCTGGGAACGGGAATGTAGTTCTGCGGCGATCTCCCCGCCTTCGTCGCCCGCCAGCACGCCACCCAGAAACTTCGGCAGGCTCTTCAGCTTCGTTTACGGCTTGACCTTCGGACCGCTGAGCCACACGATCCACGCGCCGCGATGCCAGCAGGCATATGACGCGAGCCGTCCACGCAGCCGACCAGGGCGAAAGCGGGCGCGCGTGTCAATCCTCCATCGCCGCCCGTCCAAAGCCGTCTTCCTCCTGCTCGCCGGCTGCCTGCAGGAGGAAGACGCCAGCGTTCGTTTAGCCACCAGCCACGGCGGGCAAAGCGCGCCCCGGCGGGTCCACATGTACGTTCAGCTTTTCCGAACTGGTGATCCGCATACCCCCCGTGTCCCATTCGATCCGCTCGCCGGGAAACCGCTGTGCGATGCACCCCAGCAGAAACGCCTCGGTCACCGGACTCTGTATCTCGAAGTTCGCCAGCGGCGCCTGCGATCCACCTCGCGCCGCCGCCACCCACTGGTCGATGGCGACATTGCGCGGCCGCTCGCCACGCGGTGGCCGCGTCGGCGGCTGGTACTTTTTCGCTTCCGGATACACCCGCGGATTGTTCCCGTTGAATCCGGCCAGGATGATTCCTTTATCGCCCACGTACAGGATGCCTTCATTGTCCTCGCCGGCCTGGAAATAGTGCTGATCCTCCGCGCGCAATCCCGCCGGCCGCTTGGGTCGGAGACCTCCGTCGTACCACGACATCCGCACGGCGGGCCGGTCGCCCACGGCCGGATAATCCAGGTGCACGATGGACGCCTTCGGGAAGGTCTCTGCCCAAGACTCGCTGGAGCACGCTTCCACGCCCACCGGCGGCGTGAGCCCCAGAATCTTGAACACACCCGCGAAACTGTAGCAGCCCATGTCGCCGAACGACCCGCAGCCGAAATCGTACCAGCCGCGCCATACAAACGGCAGATAGGTATGGTTGAACGGACGCTCCGGCGCGGGACCTAGCCACAGATTCCAGTCGAGACCCTGGGGCACGGGTTGCGCCTCCACGGGCCGGTCGATTCCCTGCGGCCAAAACGGCCGGCTCGACCAGTTGTGCACTTCGCGGACGTGCCCGATGGCGCCGTCCGCGATCCAATCCGCGATCAGCCGCGTGGACTCGCTCGAAGGGTTGTTGACCGGCAGCGAAGTCGCCACCTTCATATCGCGCGCCACTTGCGCCATGCGCCGCGCATCGCCGATGGTGTGGGTCATGGGCTTCTGACACAGCACGTGCTTGCGCCGCTGCATGGCCGCCAGTGAGATCGGTGCATGCCAGTGGTCGGGCGTCGCTACGTAGACCGCGTCCACGTCCTTTTCCTTCTCCAGCAACTCGCGGTAATCGTTGTAAGCCGCGCAGCCTCTATAGGAGCCGGAGCCATTGCGCGAGCCGTAATAAGCTTCCACCAGGCGCTTGGCCGGCTCGCGGCCGCCCATGCCGAGGCTGGTCCGGAACTCGTGCGTCAGTTGAGCGAAGCCCGGCGAGGCCAGATCCTCGCCCCAACTTTCGTAGCCCGCGCCCAGCAACCGGCGGGCCGACTGCAATAAGTCGTTCTCACCATATTCCGCGTAGTCTTTGCTGAACCGGTTGCAATCGCAAACCGCCACTACCTGCACGTCCGGCCGCGCCAACAGTTCCATGGTCACCGCCTGACCCTGCCGGCCCAGGCCCACGCTGGCCAACGTAAGCCTGTCGCTCGGCGGCACAAATGGCGCGCCCAGCACATGCCGCGGCACGATCATGAAACTGGCTACGGCCCCCGCAAACGCGCGGCGCGAAAGCTGACCATCCCCGGAGAGATCCATAACAACCTCCAATGTGGCCAAACGCCACCAGGATCATTATAGATTCGCGCGCCGATCCCTGGTGGCGGTATGCTAACGACGGAGCGCTTGCCGTCTCGGCCGATCTCGCTAATGATCTCTTATTTCTTGCCTGTGATCGATCCGCCAAGCTGGCAGTGGTTGCCGGGTTAGCTGTTTGCGCGGCATTTGAGATTTCGAAAAACAGGGACAAAACGCCGTCTCTTAGGGGTCAATCGGCTTTACACCTTGTCGCGTTAGGCGCGCTCGCCTGAATCCCTCAAGCCCCAAGCGCCGCGAACTATGAGACAATGCCGCAGTATGCTTGCCCTTTCCAGAAGAGCATTTTTCAAAACTGTCGCGGCGGACACGGTCGCAGCCGGGTTGCTGTCCGCAAGTGCCCGCGAGCTTTGCGCCAATCCGCTGGGCATGCCCATCGGATGCCAGACGTACCCGGTCCGGGCGATGATCGCCAAGGACTTTCCGGGCACCCTCAAGCAGCTTGCCGACGCCGGATTTCAGACCATCGAGTTGTGCTCGCCGGTGGGTTACGCCGATTCCGGTTTCGGCGGTCTCGCCAAATATAAAGGCGCCGAACTGCGGAAAATCATCGGCGATGCGGGCCTCAAATGCGAAAGCTCGCATTTCGACATCAAGGAGCTACGGGAGAATCAGGCCGGTAGAATCGCCTGGGCGAAAGACCTCGGCCTGACTCAGATGTTGGTGCCCAGCCTCGATGGCCCGCGAAACCCGACTCTGGACGACGTGAAGCGGGCGGCTGGCGAATACAACAAAATAGGCGAAAAGGCGGCCCAAGCGGGCATCCAACAGGGCCTTCACAATGAAGGATTCGAACTCTCGATGGTCGATGGCAAACGGACCTACGACCTGTTGCTGGAACTGCTCGATCCGAAACTGGTCATGTTCCAGTTTCAGTGCTCCACCATCAGCCGCGGTTACGATGCCGCCGAGTATTTCATAAAGTACCCCGGCCGCTTCGTTTCGATGCACGTGCAAGACTGGTCGCCGGCCACTCGAAAGCAGATGGCAGTGGGACAGGGCACCCTGGACTGGACGAAAATCTTCACCGTGGCGAAGACCGGAGGGCTAAGGAACTACTTCGTCGAAATGAACCTGGATTTGATGAGGGCCAGCGTCCCTTATCTACGCAATCTGCAGGTGTGAATGTGTACTTCAGGCGTGCGGATGGGGACGCGCGCGCCGCGGAGGACGCCCGCAGCCATGTGCGGCGCGCAGCCTGCACGCCCGTGGCACTGCTGCGCGCATGATCGACGCGGGGCCGGCCGGCGGAGGGCGTGCCATCCAGGGACGTCGGCGCAGGCCTGTTGAGCTGCCGGCAGCGTCTCGCTGTTGCGTGTCCCGCCGTCGCGCGTGCGTTCGAGCGTACCAAAACACGCCACTCACAGGATGTTATGCTCAGTTCCGGAGGCGGCCGGGAGGTTTCACTCTCATCATCCGTCTCTATCGATGGAGGACTTTGTCCGTGAAGACATCAAGGGTACCGTTCGCGCTACTGGGCCTCACGCTGTTCGCCGTGGGTCTAAGCGCCGAAGAGGGCATGTGGATGCCGCAACAGATTTCAGAGATGGGCGCCAAACTCAAGGCTCTAGGATTCCAAGGCGATCCCAAAGCGTTTGGCGATCTTACCGGGCAGCCGATGGGAGCGGTGGTATCGCTAGGCGGTTGCACGGCATCTTTCGTGTCGCCCGACGGGCTGATTGTCACCAATCACCACTGCGTCGCGGGTGCGCTCCAGTACAACTCCACGCCCACGCGCAACCTGCTGAAGGACGGCTTCCTGGCCAAGACCCGCAAGGAAGAGCTTTCCAATGGACCGGGATCGCGAGTGTGGGTGACCACTTCGGTCGCCGAAGTGACCGGCGCGATCACCGGGAATATCGATCCGAAGACCACGGATCGCGAGCGCTATGGCTTGATCGAACGCAGAATCAAGGAACGTGTGGCCGCCTGCGAAAAGGGCGGACAGCGCTGCAATGTGGCTTCCTTCTTCGGTGGATTGAAGTACTTCGAGATCGCCCAGATGGAGATCAAGGATGTGCGGCTGGTTTACGCACCGGCCGACGGGATCGGGGTCTTCGGCGGGGAGACGGATAACTGGCGCTGGCCGCGGCAGACCGGAGACTGGGGCTTTGTCCGCGCCTATGTCGGCAAAGACGGCGCGCCGGCGCCTTTCTCGATGGACAACGTTCCGTATCAGCCGAAGCACTGGCTGAAGATCGCGCAGGCGGGTGAGGAACCCGGGGACCTGGTCTTCGTGGTGGGCTACCCCGGGCGCACGCAGAGGCACCAGACTTATGAGCAGGTGAAGGAAACCGCGGACTGGGCCATGCCGCGGTCCATACGGCTGGCCCAGGAACAATTGGCGATTCTGGAGCAGCTTTCGAAGCAGGATAAAGCGATCGCCATCAAAGTTGCGGGACGCATTCTGGGATTGAACAACGGTCTGACCAACACGAAGGGTGAACTGGAAGGGCTGGTGAAGGGGGGCAGCCTCGCCCAAAAAGAAGCCCAGGAAAAGGAACTCGAGGCTTGGATCGCCGCCGACCCGGCGCGCCAGGAAAAGTATGGCGATGTTCTTCCCGCGCTGCGCACGCTGCAGGCGGAAAACCAGAAAACGCGGGAGCGGAATTCCGCGGTGGGACTGCTGACAAGCTCGTCGAGTTACCTGAGCGCGGCAGAGAGCCTCTACCGGCTTTCCGTGGAGCGCCCCAAGGCTGACGTCGATCGGGATCAGGGATTCCAGGAACGCGACTGGCCCAGGATTCGCGACGGCCAGGAGCGTCTCCAGCGAACCATCGATGCTAAAGTCGATCGGGCGACGCTTACGTGGGCGTTGGGTATCGCCGCCGCTCTCCCGGAGGACCAGCGTATCCCGGCGGTGGACCAGGCAGCCGGCCTGCGGTTGGGCATGTCCAAAGCCGATGCCGACCGGGCCATTGGCGTTTACGTCGATGGATTGTACGCAGGCACAAAGCTCGCTGATCGCGATTTCCGCCTGAGCCTGATCGGAAAGAGTACCACGGAGCTGTTGGCGACCAAAGACTCCTTCATGCTGCTTGCCGCGGCGATGGCACCGCTGGCGGACGCGAATCGCGAAGCCGCTAAGGTTCGCGGAGGAACACTGGAGCGTCTGATGCCGCGCTATATGGAGGCCCTGCTGGCCAAATCGGGCGGGCTAGTGGCTCCGGACGCCAACGGCACCTTGCGGGTGACCTACGGACAGGTGAAGGGAGTAGACGCGCGGGACGGTTTGTATTACAAGCCGCAGACAACGCTCGGCGGCATCCTGGAGAAGAACACTGGAGAGGGGGATTTCGACGCTCCGAAAGTGCAGCTTGACGCCATAAAGGCGCTGCATGCGGGCAAGAGGTCCCCGTTTGCGGATGCTTCGCTCGGGGACGTTCCGGTCAATTTCCTTTCCACTGTGGATACTACCGGAGGCAATTCGGGATCGCCAACCCTGAACGCCAAGGGCGAACTGGTCGGGCTTCTGTTCGATGGCACCTATGAGTCGGTCGCCTCCAATTTCGTTTTCAATGTGGCGACCACGCGCTCGATTCATGTGGATGCCCGGTACATGCTGTGGAACATGGCGGATGTGGACGGCGCTGTGAATCTCTTGCGGGAGATGTCGATCCCCGGATATGAGCAGGAGGTATCGGCGCCCTCCCGGTCCTCGGCCAAACCTGTTGCGGCGCGGTAGACGCGCCCGGATTTCGTTCCGATATTCTTGAACTGGATGCTACTGCATCTACCCGCGACACGCCCGATGGCCGCGGCCCCTTCGGGCGTCCGTCGCCGCGACCGCCGGCGCGCGGAGGGGGATGCGCGCGACGCGGAAGCGCTGCGTCGAGGGGTGCGCGGGACCGGCCGGCGGGTGGCGCACGATCTTCGTGCCCATCACTCAAGATAACCAGTGGCTCCGCTCCCGCAAGTAGCCGATGGGGTTGGCAGACGAATGCTGGGCAGGTGGCAGGGAGAAATCAATTCTGCTGTAAGAGTTAGTTTCGCAACCCGTGGCCGGCACGGGCAGGCTTGCTCCAGTGAAGTCCGGTGGTGTGAAACGCTTCAGCTATGTGCCTGCACCCCGATGGCGCATGTCATAAGGCCCCGCGGCAACGCTACCGTTGTGCACTTTCGGCGGATCTCCCGCACGTGTGTGTCGCGCGGCTCAGGAAGGCTCCGGCTAGAACGCCAATTGTGCCTGCAGCGACCAGAGAGCCTGTCAGATGCCGGCGAGCAAACCGCCGCAAGCCGGTGACTGCGTCCCCCAGGTCGTGACCTTCGATGTACGATCCCGTAGCGTCCAAGCGGTCCGCCGTGTGGGTTGAGCAGTTGTCGATCGCCGCAGAACTTTCGCGTCCGGTGCTGCGCACGGCGGAGGCGGCCGAATGGAGCGCGGCACCTGTCTCGTCTCGCGCTTCATCCAATTTCCGGCCGGCTGACCGGCCCAACTGCTCGATTGATTCTCGCGTCTGTTTGCCCAACTCCGACGCCGTTTCCGTTACTGTCTGTAATGTGGCCAAGATGTTCCTCCAAAGTCCGGGGCCGTTTTCCAGCCACGGCTCCGACAGACAAGGCAGTGCACGTTGGCCTCCATTGCCATCGAGAGGCACGCAAGCAGAGTCGCCGGGCGCGGCGTGCCGAAACAGCGAACACTGCACTTTCTGACGCAGTATCTGCACTTGGAAGGGCGCCGCCTGTGCCGCCGCGTCTTTCCCGAAGCCAAACCGTCAGGTGGCCAACTGCGTGCTCAGTGCTACTCATCGAGAACGCCTGCAAGAGTGCCCTGAGCCATTGCTGTGACGGCTCACGGATACCATGATACCCATCGCGCCGCCTCAATTGGCGTCAGATCCACGGCCTCGAGCCGCGGTTGTCGTCGCCCATCCGGATGACGAGACGCTCTGGTGCGGTGGCTACATATTGACCCATCCGGAATACCTTTGGCGCATCGTGACTTTATGCAGGGCGGCAGACCCGGACCGCGCGCCACGGTTTCGCCGCGTTTTACAGCGACTGGGGGCGGAAGGCGAGATGGCGGATCTCGATGACGGACCGGACCAGGCGCCACTACCCGCCGGACAAGTGCAGCAGACCATCGCCCGGCTACTGGCTGGAACCGCCTACAACCTGCTCTTGACTCACGGCCCGATGGGCGAGTACACGCGGCATCGCCGGCATGCGGAGTGCTGCCAGGCCGTGGTTGAGCTTTGGAGTGCGGGCCGCCTCGGCACGCGGCGATTGTGGCTGTTTGCTTATGAAGATGGGAACCGGGCGTACTTGCCCCGCGTGCGCGAAGATGCTGACCGGCGGGACGTGTTGACCGACGGCGTTTGGCTCGAAAAGCGGCGCATGATTATGGATCTTTACGGGTTTGGTCCTGAAACTTGGGAAGCACAGACCACTCCGCGCGAAGAAGGGTTCTGGTGCTTTGACTCGGCGCAGGCAGCCGTAAAACGCGCCACGCCCGGCGAGTCGCAAGCGTGAAAGTGTTGGTGCTGACCGAATACCCGCCGTCGGCAGCCGGCTTGGCGACGCAAGGCGATCTTTTTTGCAGGGGTCTGCGAGAGATTGGCGTGGATGTCCACCCGGTCCACTTCGAATCGCCCTTGGAAAAGGAGTGGTATTACCGCTGGTTCCGTCCGGACGTGGTGGTCGGCGTGGGTTTCTGGGGCCATATTCCGCACCTGGTCCTGCACCCGCAACAGTTTGGGATGAGGGCGGTGCCATGGCTCGTGGCCGACGGGTATGTCGCGGCACACCACGAAGTGCTGAACGCCCTACCGCTGATCCTGGTCACCTCCAACTGGGTGCGGGAGACATATATGAGGGATGGCATCCGGGGGGACAATATCGAGGTGCTGCCGGTAGGTTGCGACACGGATAGCTTCGCGCCGCGCTGCCGCGACGACCTCAAGGTCCGATCGATCCGCGAGGCTTTGGGTGTGTCCGATGACCAGATCATGATCCTGACCGTCGGCGGCGACGCGGCGTCTAAGGGCGCCCAGGAGGTCATGCAGGCGCTGGCGCTGATCGATGCCGAGGCGCCCGGCTGGAGATATGTCTGCAAGGTTTGGCCCCAACCCCGAACGGTAGAACAGAACCTGATCGACCTCGAATTAGCGGCGCATCTGGGCATCGACAAGAAGGTCACTTACTCCACCAACGTGGTCTCGCACAACTTCATGCCTTACTTATTGGCCGCCTGCGACATCTACGCGGCACCGTCGCGGCTGGAGGGTTTCGGAATGATTCAGGTGGAGGCTAACGCCTGCGCAAAGCCGGTGATCGCGATTAATGCGATGGCCTTTCTGGACACCATGGTCCACGGGGAGACGGCATTCCTGGCGGAGGTTGCCGAGGAGCGTAAGATCACAGAGGCGGTCTTCGGGGCAGGCCACGGGATCGACGATAGCCACCGCATCGTGTTTCCAAACCCGCGAACAGCGGAGTTCCGAGCCAGTGTACCCGACCTCGCTAAGTATCTTCTGACACTCATTGGGGACAGCGGTCTGCGGCGGCGGATGGGCGAAGCGGGCCGAACGCACGTGGCCGGGTTGTTCGATTATCGCCAGGTTGCCCGGCGGTTCGTGAAGATAGTGTCCGACCGATTGGGAATTCAATAACGTGGCGACGCTCATGGACGACAAGTCGCTGGCCTCCATCGATCGGGGCAAAGAGGCGGCCCTCCGCATCCTGCTGCACAATGCGCGGGGGCCGTTCCAAGGACTGCCCCGGACCGCCGGATGGGGGTATCCGGAACCCTACACGCGCGACCTCATGATCTCAGCCCTGGGCTTTCTAGCCACGGGCAACGACGAGCTTGCCGACGCGCTGCGGCGCACACTGGTGGCGCTGGCGGCCAATCAAACGCCGCGCGGCCACATCCCATCGCTGGCGCACGATCCAGCCGACCGCGGCGCCAGCGATACGACGCCGCTGTTCCTTTTTGGCCTGGCATTGTACAGGAAATCGGCAAAACAGCCGGAGTTTCTCGACGAGGCAGCGCAGAAAGCCCTGAGATGGATGCAATATCAGAGCCCTGACGACCTGGTGATGGTGGGTCAGTTACCTACCAGCGACTGGCGTGACGAGCAGTGGGTAATGGGTTTCGGGCTATACGTGAATACGCTGGTATATGCGTATCTGCTTCTTTATGGCGATCACGAGGCAGCCGGTCAACTGCGCGAGTTAATGAACCGTCTGGAGGTCCTTGGCAATGCGAAGAACCCTCATGAGCACGAGGGCCTGGTGGTGCCATCCAAGCCTTACTACGCTCTCTACTCTTACAAACTCTTTAACAGCGACCGTTTCGACCTGCTGGGCAATAGCCTGGCGATTCTGACGGGGATCGCCTCGCCCGATCGGGCGCGAAACTTGGTGGCATGGATTGAGGCCGAGTGCGAGGCTATGCGGGACCGCGGCGAGTTGGCCGTGGATTTGCCACCTTGTTTGTTTCCCTATATTCTGCGCCACGACCCCGACTGGCGGCCACGCTACGAGCAATACAACCGGCCCGGCGAGTATCACAACGGAGGTGTGTGGCCGTTTGTCTGCGGCTTCTATGTGGCGGCATGCGTCGCGGCGGGGCGGATGGAGCTCGCAAAGCGGAAGCTGTCGGCTCTGACCGAACTGGTGAAGCCCTGGCACGAAAACGAGGCGGAGTGGGGTTTCAACGAGTGGGTAAAGGCGCAGACTGGTCAGCCTAGCGGGCGCGATTGGCAGACCTGGTCGGCTGCGATGTACCTCTACGCCGCTGACTGTGTCGAGCGGCAGGACACGCCATTCTTCGGCGAGATGCGCGCCGGCTATGCGACCCCATCGCGGCATTCGAAGTAGAGGTTGTGGCGCCCATGGCGGATTATGCTCTTTGCCTAACAGCGATGCAGGCCCGGCCTTCGATTCGCTCTCTGGTGGGACCGCGAAGCGAAGGCGACAGTGGGGGCCACCGCAAGTTGGAAGTATCAACAAACACCGTTCGACCTCAAATCCAACTTCGGATCGAGGTAGACGTCAGTCAGGCCGCTGCCTGATTCCCGCTAAGGGTTTCGCAAGCGGCGGGATGCGAATCGCCGATTATTCCTACCTTTTGACATTATGGAGCGCCGGCCCGTTGTCGGACGGATGGGATGCGCGGCGCGGAGGGCGCCAACGCTTCCTGTGCCGCTCCAGGCGATGGACGGACGCCAGCGAAACTCTGCGCCGTCTATGCGCAATAAATTAGGACGCTGTGTTCGGCGTTATTTACCGTTTATTTTAACGCAAACGGATCACAGCCGCCGCAGCGCAGCAGGCTAACTGTCCTTTGGGTCGTCAGATGTTATTGGCCTGATATTAACAAGCGGCCCCGGATCACGGAGCCCTGCGGACGCCGCCCGGAAAAGGCGCACCCGCTCCGCGTCGACTCGCGCCGCCGCGATGGTTGGCGCCAGCACTCGGTGAATCGGCGCGGCGCTGCTGTTTGCCTCGGCAAAAGAAGCCTCAGCATATATTGAGCGCATGGCCAAGCAGCGCGCAAACGCGAAGAGATCGAAGCGCCTTGTCCGATGAAAGTCGCTATTTCCGACCGCGCGCTCAAGGCCATTGCCGGCGCACCGGCCGCAGTCCGTAAAGCCTTCTACAAATAGCTCGGCTTCCTGGAGCGGGACCTCCGCCACCCGTCACTCCAGCCAAAGAAGTATGACGATCCAACGACCTGTGGCAAGCTCGTGTCAACCACGACTGGCGCTTCTATTTCTCGATCGAGGGAGATGTGTATCGAATCCAGAACATTACGCCAAACCCAAAATAGCGCAAGTGGGTCGCGTGCCACGGAAACAATACTGAATCCAAAGAAAAGGTCCTGCCGTGCCCTTCGTGCGATTGCGGAATGTGCGGACGCCCAGGATGCGCACGGTGCTGCCATCAGCCGCCTTGGGGAAACTCAACGGAGCGGAGAGAGAGGAGAGGGACGCTTGGCCGGCAGGACTTCCGCGTGCTGCGGAAGAGTCCTGCGCGATCTTCCTAAGCGGGACGAACCTCCGGCGGATCACCGGCGTTGGAACCACTTCAGCCGCGCCAGCAGGCCGTAAAACACCAGGCAACACCAAAAGTCGATGGCCAGTCCCCAGTCGATCTTGTACGGCACATGGCGGCCAGCCGGTGGCAGATAGCGGTCCAGACTGAAGTAGGCCGCATTGCCCAGCAGCACCGCCGCCAAGCTGTGCCAGAACTGGCGCATGGAGAAACCCAAGCGCTCAACCATCCGGGCGCCTTGCGTTGGGCACGCCATTACAGGGCGCGTCGAGAACCTGCCTGATCTTCTCCACCAGTTCGACCGACGTAAACGGCTTCGACAGGAACGCCACGGGGTCGCGGCCGACGCGCTGTATCGCCGACTCCTCCGCATAACCCGACATCAGCAGGATGCGCAAATCCGGGCGCGCGCGGCGCAGGCGTTCAGCCAACTCGGCGCCCTTCATGTTGGGCATTACCACGTCGGTCAATACCAGTTGAATCGGCTCGGGCCGGGCTTCCGAGACGCGCAAGGCGTGATGTCCGTCGCGGGCCTCCAGCACCCGGTATCCGTTCTCGACCAGCATCACGCACACCAGGTTGCGAACGGCGTCCCCATCCTCGACCACCAGGATCGTTTCTTTCAACAGAGGCCTCCCCGCGGCTCCCCGTGTCCGCAGCTATTGCACGTGCATCGCATCGCCGAAATACGACAAGATCTGCTCGGCGCAGCGGCGGCAGGACTCTTCTTCATCCGGGTCGCGGGCTTCGCACCGAATCAGCTCGCGGTCCTCAAATGCCATGCTTCGTCCGCAAACCCAGTCTTCCCCGTCGCGGATGTGGATATGATTGAACTCGGTCAAGCGTCCATCCTTAGTGCCGCAGTGTGGTAAAATACCAGTTTCGCAGCTTTGAGGAGATTTTCGTAATATGGCACGAATTTGCGATGTGTGCGGGCGCGGCCCGCAGTTTGGCCACCGGGTCAGTCACGCCCATAACGTCAGCAAGCGCCGATGGAATTTGAATTTGCAATCGGTCCACGCAGTGATCAACGGCGCCACCAAGCGGCTGCGTGTGTGTACGTCCTGCATTCGTTCGGGCAAGGTCCAGAAAGCCGCATAGGCAGGCGAAACCGCCCGCCAGACAGGCTAAAGCCTGTCCCACCGCCAGACAGGCTGAAGCCTGTCCCACCATCAGATAAACATCTCTTCGTCTTGCGTGGCATCTTCCGGAGAATGACGGTTGCCGCCCTGTGCATAGGTGTTCAAGGCCGCCTTGACGCCGGCGACGATGCCGCCGACCTCCTTCACGGGCTTCATGACCGCGCTCTTGACGGCCTCGCCGGCGTGGTCCGCTTGCTCCACGGCGCGGCCCACGGTCTCGTCGATCTGCGCAATCCGGGCTTTGGCGCGCACGCTGGTGTCGTCAACCAACTGGCCGATGCGCTCCACCTGCTGGCGAACGGATTTGGCGACAACCAGAGTCTCCGCGGTGATGTCGGCAATCCTGGGACGGTTCTCCTCCAGCATCTTGCTGGTGCTCGTCACGACAGCGTCGAAACGGTCCACCAGCGGCCCCAACTTGTTCTGAGCTTCCTTGCCGGCCTTTTGGGCTTCTTTCCCGGCGCGGTATATGGCGAACAGAATGACCGCCTGCCACACGGACGCGAGGCACGCCAGCAGCACACCTACCGCGATCACCCACCGGAAGACGTCTTCAGGCATCCAGGACCCTCGCTGGCATTGGAGTTAGTGCGCCGTTCCTTCCGCGGCAGGAGGCGGCGGTTGGTTCACCGCGTCGCGGTAGGCCTGTTTGCCGGCTTCCATGGCGTCTACGATGGTATCCTTCTGGCGGTTCAACGCCTCCTTACTCTTGGTTAACAGGTCGCTGGCCGAATCACGCAGGTCGGTGCCGCGCTGTTTGAGAAAATCGGTTCCCTCGCCGGTCTTATCCTTTATGAGCTGGCGGGTGTCCGCACCGGATTTTGGGGCGAACAGCATGCCGATGCCGATGCCTACGCCGAGGCCCAGCAAGAAACTGGAGAATCCACTCTTGTCCATCTCATTCCTCCCTTTACAGCCTCTAGTATACCTTGCGCCGCCCGCGGGCATGGTACACTGCTATTCCGTTAGGAAGCCCGCGGTATGAAAGAGCCAAAACGCGCGCGCAAGGACGCCGCCGCGCTGTGGGAGTATGCGCTACGGGTGCTGGGTGGCCGCGCGCACTCGACGGGCGAACTGCGCGAGAAGCTGCGCGGCAAGGCGGAACGCGCGGCCGACGTGGACCCCACCATTGCGCGCCTGAAGGAGTACGGCTATCTGAACGACCGCAAGTTCGCGGAGAACTTCGCCGCGGCACGCCTGGAAAACGAGGGCCTGGGTAAGACCCGCGTACTGGCGGATTTGTCGCGGCGGCGGGTGGCGCCGGCGGTGGCGCAACAGACCGTCGGGAAGGTCTACGAAGATGTCAACGAGCAGGCTCTGGCCGAGGATTTCGTGCGGCGCAAGTTTCGCATGAAGTCCAAAGAGAGCCTCTTCCAGGAAGCCAAGGATATGGCGTCGGCGTATCGCAGACTGGTGCGGGCGGGGTTTCGATCGGCGACGGCGATCGCGGTGTTGAAGAAGTTCGCGGCCAATCCCGACCTGCTGGATGGGTTCGAGCCGCCGGAAGAAACGGAGGAAGAATGAAGCGATCAAACGAAATCCTGCTCGCAGGCGTCGCGGCGGTTGCCGCATGGGGACAGGTGGCGCACCAACACCACCCGCCCAGTTCCGAAGAATACGTGCGGGTTTTGGAAGACCCGCAGCGCGACGCCTGGCAGAAGCCGCACGAGGTGGTGATGGCGCTTGGCCTGAAACCCACCGAGGCGGTGGCGGACATCGGCGCGGGCAGCGGATACTTCACGCGGCGGTTTGCGATGCATGCGGGCAAGGTCTACGCCGTGGACATCGATGCCAAGTTGCTGGAAGCCGCCATGAAGGATGCGCCCAAGAATGTGGAAGCCGTACTGGCTACGCCGGACGATCCGAAGCTGCCGGAAGCTTCGGTGGATACCATCTTCTTCTGCGACGTGCTGCATCACATCGAGGGCCGCGCAGCCTACTATCCTAAGCTGGCAAAAGCGCTGAAGCCGGGCGGCCGCATCGTGGCGATCGAGTTTTACAAGAAGCCGCTGCCCTTGGGGCCGCCCGAGAGCATGAAGATTTCCGAAGAGGAACTGATCGGCGAGATGAAAGAGGAGGGCTTTCGCAAGACCAAGAGCTTCGATTTTCTGCCCTATCAATACTTCATGGTGTTTGAGCGCGCGAACATATAGTCCGCGACGGGCCGCCCGGCGATCAGGTGTTCCTGGATGATCCGCTCGATGACTTCCGGCGTCGCCGAGTGGTACCAGATTCCATCGGGGTAGACGACGGCAATGGGACCTTGTTCGCAGACGCGCAGGCAGTTGGCCTTGGTGCGGTAGACGCATCCATCGCCGGAAAGGAGGCGCAGCTCGGCCAGGCGGCGTTTCAGGTATTCCCACGATTCGAGGCCCACTTCTTTCGCCGCGCATTTCGGATTGGTCTGATCGCAACACAGGAAAATGTGGCGGCGGATGTTGCCGATTTGCAGGCCTTCGGCGATTTGAACGAGGCGCTCGATATCCATTATTCGGGGTCCCGATCCTCGATTGTAGCGCGCACCAGTTCGACCAGTTCCGCGACGACGTCATCCTGGAGTTCGTCGTGCGTTAGGCTTTCGCAGAGGGCGACCAGATTGAGCAGTTGCGCCAGGCGCCGCCAGTCGTGCGGCAATCGGCCGCCGGCGTGCATGTAACCGACGGAAAAATGCGGCTCGGCGAGCGGCCGCGCAGCGCGCTCGTAGCGCAGGAAACTGCCCAGATCGGCGAGCGGAGAACTGGAGACGGCGAACTCCCAGTCCAGAACCGCAGCCACACGCCATCGTCCGCCGGCGGGGCGCAGCAGCAGGTTTCGCTTGTTAAAGTCGCCGTGCACCAGCGAAGTTTCGGCATCGAGAGCGGCTAACCGCGGCGCCCATGACCATACCAGGGCATGCGTGCGATCGCACAACTCGGCCGCCATGCGGCGTTGCAGATTCTCCGCGGCGAGACACAGATCGATGAAACGCGGCGTGGGGTCCGCGCCCTCGACGAGCGGCGCACCGACAGTCGGCCCGGGCGCGAGCCAGCCTGGCTTGGGAAATCGGAAGCTGCCGATGGTGGCGAGTATTTCGCCCGCGGCCTGTGCGGCCTGTGGAATGGCGTCCGCATCGCCGCTGCGTTTCAGTTCTTTGAAGGTGATGCCTTCGATCCAACGCGTGAATGTAAACGGCGGTAGATCCTCCCAGCCGTGCGGCTCCGCGTAGATAACCTCTGGCACGGGCACGGCAGCGCTGACCAGCCGCATCAAATCGATTTCTTTCTGGCACAGTGTGGGATCGTGCTCGTAAATGCGCAGCACTACGGGCGCCGGCGCCGGGTCAAGGTGGAGTTTGAAATTCGCGTTGCGCTTACCATCGCCGAGCGGCTCGCTCGAGAGTACGCGGCAGCCTGGGAACGCGGTGCGCGCGATGCGCTCCAGAACCGGCGCGGGCAGGCTACGACGCGGCTCGGCGCGCATCCAGCGGGCTTGATGTGGGGCGCCGGGGATCACACTACTCGTGTGCGCGAACCTGCGCTAGTCTCTCGGCTAGGATCGGCGAAAGACCGGTCTCCATTTCGGGCGTGATGAGACCGGCTTCGTCGAGATCCTTGAGATGCGTCTGGTCTTTGAGGCGGAAGCTGGTGAGCTCCATGCGAATCAGGCTCGCCAGGGGGATCAAGCGAAGTTCCCTAATTCGTCGGGAGATCCCAAGTTCCGGAATTGGCTCAGGATCTTCCGGCCGGACCTTCTCGCCGGCGAAAACAAGGTGGATGGCCCTCCTTGCGGAGGGCTGGTCAGGCCGGACCAGCATGTCAACGCCCGCATACTGACGATGCTGGAGGCCAAACGACGCGGCAGCTTTCGCGATCTTCTGCAGATCGGCGCGTCGGACGACGATGTCGATGTCCTTTGTCAGCCGCCCGGCGTCCGGCTCCCGTTCCTCGATGTATAGATAGGCCGCCAAGCCGCCGGCTATCCGATATTCAAGTCCACCGGAGGAAAAAAGCTGCTCCGCGAGTCCAGCCAAATCGAACAGTTGCTCCAGGCGCACCTCGAAAAAGGCGTTCACCAGATCCGGCATGGCGGATCACGCTTTGACCTTGCGGTCCTCGCGCCAAGCCAGGTTGGCCATGTGCGGACCGGCCACCGCGGCCGCCGCAATCTCGATGGGGCAGTTGGGTTCCTGGCGCGACCGGATGCAATCCAGGAAATTCTGCTGGTGCGCGGTGGCGCTGTCGCGGTCCGGTTCCTGCGCGATCATTTCGGACTTGCCGCTCTGCATCCAGGGCGTGGCGGAAGCGCCGTTGTCCTTGTAGAGGCGATAGCCGCCGCGGTCGAGCACCATGGTAGCCTTGTCGCCCAGGAACGTAACGGACCAGTCCCAATCGTAGGTGCTGCAATAATCCAGCGTCCACTGCGCCAGAAAGCCGGGATACTCGAAGACGGCCGTGAAGACGTCAGGCGCTTCGGCTTCCGGGTTGCCGATCACCTGGCCCTGGCACACGGCCGAACGCGGCGGCCCGGAATTCGTCATCCACTGCACGACGTCCATCAGATGCGTGCCCTGATCCGTCATGTTGCCGCCGGAGTAATCCCAGAATCCGCGCCACCAGCGAAAGCGCTTGGGTTCCAGCGGACGTTTGGGCGCGGAGCCCAGGAACAGGTCCCAATCGAGCTTGCCCTCGAGCGGCGAATTGTCGAGCCATTCGGTGAAGTGCCAGTTCCACATGGGCTTCACCATGGAGATGCGGCCTAGGGCGCCGTCGTCCACCAATTGCTTGGCCTTGCGCACGAAGGGCATGCTGCGGCGCTGCATGCCGATTTGCACGATTTGTTTGGTCTTGCGCACGGCGTCCACCATTTCGGCGCTCTGCTGGAGATTGAGCGAAAGCGGCTTCTCCTGGTAGACGTCTTTGCCCGCCGCGAGGGCCGCCAGCAGGTGCGGCTTGTGCTGGTGGTCGGGCGTGGCAATCACCACGAAATCGATGCCGGGTTGCGCCAGGAGGTCGTGGTAATTCACGTAGGCCTTGGCGTCTTTCGGCGATTCCGCGCGGGCCCGCTGAAGGGTGGGGTCGTAGACGTCGCAGACGGCGACGCACTGCGCGCCCAATTGCTGAAAGGTGCGGTGCAACCATTGTCCGCGGTTGCCGACCCCGACGATGCCGAACGCCGGACGGTCGTTCGCGCCGCGTACGGCGCTCGGGATAAACAGCGGCGC
>JBEKPZ010000079.1:0-50348 GCA_049520215.1 Bryobacteraceae bacterium
AGTCAGGAGTCAGGAGTCAGAAGGGCTTCCAGGCGAGCGCGCAAAGATTGCAGCTCTTCTTCGCCTAGCTTTTCCGCGCACCCGGCTACTACCCGCCGTCCCCGCTCGGCGAGCGTGCGGCGATATTCCGGGTCCGGCGTGGTCGCGGCAATATCGCCCAACGCGCGCAGCAGGCGCAAGCTCACCGCCACATCCGATTTTGAGTACAGCCGTATCTGCTCGAAGGCCGCCTCCAGCAGTCGGTCGAAGCCGATCCACGGAATGATGACCCGCACGGTACCGGGCGGATCGTAGAGCACCGCTTCGGGCGGTTCGCGCGAGGCGAAGCGGATCATAATGGCGCTCAACTGATCGACGCAGTTGATGGCCGTCGAGGGATCGTTGACCGCCGGCGAGATGGCTTTCAGCGCGATATCCACGATCTGCAACACGCCGAACTCGACATCCTGCTGCAAGGTACGGGTGGGGCCGAAATCGAAAGCGCCGCGCAACTCGTCCATGGCTTCGGGCGTGAGCCGGCCATCCTTGGAGACGGCTAGCAACGGGACTCCCGCCGGCACGAAGTGGCCCACGCGCCGCAGCACGTCGATCTTCACGCGGTGGCCCTTCGCTAGCCCTACCAGGCGTTTGCGGTCGACGAAGCGGATGTAGCCGGACACATCGCTCGAAACCGTTGTTTCCCAGTTGTGAGCAGCGGTAGGGGCGCTGGCGAGGCGATCGTGCCGGTGCGGCCACGGCATCGTCTCGTCGATCATGGCGATGGTGTCCGCGGCGATCCGGGAGACGATATGGTTGACGCTGATGGCGCGCGAGATATGGTGGATGAAGAACAGCAGCCATCCCACGCAGGACACGGCGAGCAGCATGGCGCCCATCACGGTGAAGACCGGCGCGAAAGGGTGGGGCAGCGAGCGCGCCGCGGGCAGCGCGGCCATGCAGTAAAGGAACGTGCCCAGGAAGATACCCAGGGTCCATTGCGTCACGCGGTCCTGTACGAAGCTGACGATGATGCGCGGCGAGAACTGCATGGAGGCCAGCGTCAGGGTCATCAGCAGGATGGCGAAGACGATGGAGACCACCGTCATGATGGAAGTGGCGATGCCTCCCAGGATGATTTGCGCCACCTGCGGGTCGGCGTGCGAGGGGAACAGCGCGCCGGGAGTCCAGCCACCCAGGGCAGGGAAGGACTCTTCCAATTCCGAGAGCACCGCGCCCACGCATCCCAGCACCAGCGCGATCGACAACGGACGCACCAGGAACCCGCCACGCAGGTTGTACATGGCGCGGCGGAACAGTAATGGCAGGCGCATGGTCGATTCCTATTGAGTCTCGCACAAACGCTGGCGCAATGACGCGGTAAACTTGATCTCATCGGGAGGGTCGGCTCCATGCACAGGAGTAGACTTTTGGAAACTTTCTGGCAAGACACGCGGCATGCGTTCCACATCATGCGCGCCAGACCAGGCTTCGCCGCGACTGCCGTGCTCACGCTGGCGCTGGCGATCGGCGGGACCACGGCAATATTCACCGTAATTCGCGCGGTGCTGCTGAAGCCGCTCGAGTACCGCGATCCCGACCAACTGGTGCTCGCGGGAGGCGCTACGCCGTCCCGGTTTCGAGAAATGAGTGCCGGTGCGCACTCCTTCAGCGGACTCGGCGCCTTCACCGGCCGGGAAGACATAACTCTATCGGGAGGCTCGGAGCCGGAGGTGTTGGGTGGCGTCCATGTATCGGCCAGTTTCCTGCGGATTCTGGGCGTCGAGCCGCTCTGTGGACGCGGATTTCGCCCGGAGGAAGACTCGCCCGGGGGCGCGCCCGTGGCGATGATCAGCGCCGAGCTATGGCAGCGGCGCTTTGGGAGCGATCCGAAAATCGCCGGCAAGACGGCCCTTCTGGCGGACGCGCCGTACAGCATCATTGGCGTTCTGCCGCCCCACTTCCGTTTTCCTTTTGCGAACGTGGACATCTGGATGACAGCGCCATCGGAATGGAACGCCATGCCGCCCAAGGCACGTGCCCTGAGCCCGTTTCTCACGGTGTTCGGCCGTCTGAAACCAGCGGTGACGGTGGAACAGGCAAACGCGGAGTTACAGGTGATTCGCCGCCAATACGCCACGGCGCATCCTGCCATGTTGGATGCCAAGCCCAGGTCGCCGGTCGAAGTTACGGCCATGAAAGATGACTTGGTGGCCGATGTGCGGTCCGCGCTCTGGATGCTCTTCGGCGCGGCGGGCTTCGTGCTCCTGATCGCTTGCGCCAACGTAGCCGGCCTGCTGCTGGCGCGCGCCACCTCGCGTTCGCGGGAGTTTGCCGTACGCGCGGCGCTGGGCGCGGCCCGCATCCGTCTGCTCGGGCAACTGCTTGCCGAGAGCGTTCTATTGTCGCTCACCGGCGGCCTGCTTGGCGTGCTGTTGGCCGCTTGCAGTCTGCGGGCGATTCCCAGGATGAGCGCCTTCATTCTGCCGCGCGCGGCCGAGGTTCACCTGGATTGGATGGTTCTCGCATTTGCGGCGGCGCTTTCGCTGGCGACCGGTCTGCTCTTCGGACTGGCGCCGTCGCTGGGAGCGTCGCGCCCCGATCTGATGGCCGCATTGCGAACCAGCGGCGCAGCCTCCAATCCACAGGCTCCCAGAAAGATTTTGCCGGGCTGGAATCTGCGTAACGTGTTGCTGGTGGGTCAGGTGGCGCTCTCGATCGTGCTGCTGATTGGCGCGGCGCTGCTGATAGAGAGCATCGCCCAACTGCGCCACGTGGACGTCGGATTCAATCCGGCCAACCTGCTCAAATTGGATATCTCGTTGCCGCCGGTGCGCTACGACACCGACCAAAAAACAGCATCGTTCGTGAACAGTCTGATTCAGCGCGTGGAATCGCTGCCAGGCGTCCGTGGCGCCGCGGTGGCCTGGTATCTTCCCATGATGGGCTCCGCGGGGACTCCCGTGCAGGACGCCGCGAAACCCCCATTGCCATTGAACCAACGCCCGATTGCCACACTCCTGATCGTGACGCCGGGCTACTTTCACACGCTCGGAATTCCGTTGAGGCGCGGGAGGGAGTTCGCCGAACAAGACACGCCAGACGCACCCCGCGTGGCCATTATCGATGAAGCGGCGGCGCGGCGCTTATGGCCGGCGTATCCGGCTGGGGAAGACCCCATCGGCCATCGGATTTTCATCGGAGGCTTGAACCCCAAAGCCGCCGAAATTGTGGGAATCGCCGCGAACGTGCATCAAGGTCTCGAAGGCAGCCCTTGGCCGGAGTGTGTGTACGACTCTTTCGCACAGCACCCGCAGCACTCCGCGGTGCTCGCCGTGCGAACCACCGGCGATCCGCTCTCGCTGACCAGAGCCGTGCGCGGTCAGGTGCAGGCGTTGGACCGGGACCAGACCGTGGCGGGCGTCCAAACCATGGACGATCTGCTGGAGGAGGAGGTGGGCCAGCGCCGTTTGCTGACGAAATTGCTGGGCTTCTTTGCCGGCATGGCGCTGCTGCTGGCCCTCATTGGGATCTACGGTGTAATCGCCTACTCGGTGGTCGAGCGCACGCAAGAGGTGGGGATTCGCCGCGCGCTGGGCGCGCAACAAAGCGATATTCTGCGGCTGGTCATCCGACAAGGCTTGGTCCTCACACTGACGGGAATAGCTATCGGCCTCGTGGCGGCCAGCGCCTTGACGCGGGTGATGAAGACCCTGCTTTTCCACGTTAGCGCTACCGATCCAGCGACCTTCGCCGGCATCGGAGCGCTCTTCCTTCTGGTCGCGCTGGCAGCCAGCTACATTCCCGCGCGCCGCGCCACCAGGATCGATCCCATGGCGGCATTGCGAATCTGAGAAACCGCCCGGTGGGGGTGCTTAATTAACCGTTCTGGGGATTCCGGTTGACAGAAACCGCTCCCTGACGGTCGCGGCTCGGTACACCTCGCGAAATCAACGTGACTCTTACCGAGCCGCGACCGTCAGGAAGCGGTTTCCCAAAAACGGTTAAGCCCCTGCCCGGTGGTGCGAAGCCGGGCTCGCCTGCGGTAAGATCTCTTGAAGGCAACCCCTCGAAGGCTTATGGACACCACTTACTCGAAAGCCGTGGCGCTGGCAGTGCCCGTCTTTCTCGCGCTCATCGCCCTGGAATTCATCGTGGACCGCGTCAAGCGCACCCGCTACTATTACCTGGCGGACGCCATCAACAGTCTCAGTTGCGGCGTGGTCTCGACGGGCGTGCGCGTGTTCTTCGGTTTCCTGGGCATCTTCTTCTACGAATGGGTGGTGCTGCACTGGGCCCCGGTTCAGTTGCCGGCCAAGCATTGGGGCACCTGGGTGTTCGCCTTCGTATTCTACGATCTGTGCTATTACTGGCAGCACCGCTGGGGGCATACCGTGGGCCTCTTCTGGGCGTCGCACGTGGTGCATCACCAGAGCGAGGAGTTCAACCTCACCACCGCTCTGCGGCAACCCGGCACCGGCGCATTCCTGAACTGGATTTTCTATCTGCCCATGGCGCTGTGCGGCATTCCCGTGGGCGTGATGCTGCTGGTCGGCGTGATCCAGCTCTTTTACCAGTTCTGGCCGCACACGCAACTCATCGGCCGGCTGGGCTTCCTGGACCGGTGGATCCAAACGCCTTCGAACCATCGCGTGCATCACGCGCAGAACGACATCTATCTGGATAAGAACTATGTTGGTGTGTTCCTGATCTGGGATCACCTGTTCGGCAGTTTCCAGGAGGAACGCGACGACGAGCCGTGCATCTACGGCATCCGCGGGCAGTTGAACAGTTGGAACCCGGTGTGGGCCAACCTGCATTACTACGTGGCGATGGCCAAGGATTCCTGGCATGCCGGCTCCTGGTCCGACAAAGTGAGGGTTTGGTTCGCCCCGCCCGGATGGCGTCCCGCGGATGTGGCGGCGCGTTTTCCCAAGCACCCTTACGATCCGCGCGTGGATTTCGTGAAGTTCGATCCACCGCGCAGCGTGGCGCTCAGCGCTTATGGTCTGGCGCAGTTTGTGGCGCTAATCGCGGCCAACAGCCAGTTCCTGGCGCTGCTGCCCAAGCAGGCGCCCGCGTTAAACGTCGCATATTTCCTGTTCATTCTCGGATCGCTTGTGTGTCTGGGCGGCGTGCTGGAGAACCGGCGCGAGTTTCTGATCGCGGAGGCCGCGCGGCTCACGGCCACGGCGCTGGTGGTGCTGGCGGGCGGCGCCTGGTTCGGCGGCGTGCGCGACCCGCGCGTGGTCGTTCCGGTGGTGGCGTTTCAAGCGGTGTCGCTCGGGTGGCTGTGGCTGGCGGCACGCGCGGGCGCCAGGCAGCAGACCGCGGTTGCCGCCGCCTGACCGGCGCTGGTGACTTCGGTCTTCCGACTCCTGCCCTCTAAGCAGCGGGTCGCCGGTTCGAGATGCAGGAGTTTTGGGCTACCGCCGATGCTCGCTGTAGACGTATTTGTAGCTGTTTATCGGATTGTACGCGAGTTACCAGCTGGCTATCCGGCGGTTGCGATCGCTACCCGCGTTTTGTGGCGTCGAACCCTCACATTCTCCGGTTAACATGCCCCAGTGGTTAACATCGCCGCCTACCGTGGAAGCCGCGGCAGCAGTTAACGCCACGGAAACCGCCAGGGACGTCGAAGAGCGCGTGATGCTTATCTCCGCAACGCCAGCCCGGCACGCCGGGATTCGATCAACGGCCGTTCAGCCCCGGCATCCTCGGTGATGGCCGCCTGCTCTTCCTACTCTTCGGTCACCTTCCTGACGACGCCATGGATCGCTTGCGATCCGAAATGCCCGGTTGCAGGGCCGGTGTACACCAGCGTAACGTTCGAGTAATCAATATTGGACCCTCCAATGATACAGATCTGCAGGGTTGATGGTCCCATACTCTCGAAGGGCGCTGGGCTTCCATTTGCCGAAGTAGTAGCCGTGCCCGTAATCATCACGCCGGTACCGGTGGACGCGGGCTTGTTGGCGGGGCAGGAGCTCGTGTCGTAGCTGACCGTGGCGTTGCTCATCGAAATATGGTGACTGTGAGGACTTCGGGTCGCGGGGTTCGTGGGATCCACCTTGGTACTATCCGAAATCCCGTAATCGGAAGTCTCCATCGTGAACGCGGCAGAAAAACTGGCCGTGCCGAGCACGTCCAACGACCATTCACCGCGTATCTCCCATGGCCCCCCCGATACCGTTGAGGGTGAATAGTCGTTGATCGTGCCGCTAAACTTCACGCGCCTCAGATCCTGAGCTTGTACGACTCCTACGAAAGCGATCGCGGTCGCACAGAAGCCCACTATGTTTTTCATCTTCATGAATCCTCCTTGTGGATCTTTCGTTTCGATCCAGCCTGGAATCCACGATGAGCCTGGGAGGGAAAAAGAGCAAGTCCGTACAGGTTGAAAGCATGTTTCATACATTTGCACATTATTGAAACAAAGAGGTATTGTCGGAACATGCGCATCGCGCCCACAGATGTTGACGCCGTGCGCCGGCAGTTGGAACGGGTCCTGGCCAGCCCGGGTTTTGTCCGGAATGAGCGGATGAGCCGGTTCCTGAGGTTTCTCGCCGAACAACACCTGGAAGGCAACGACAGTCAACTCAAAGAGTCTGTAATCGCCGTTGAGGTATTTAGGCGCAGACCGGATCACGATCCTTCGCAGGACTCTATCGTCCGGACCGAGGCGGGCAGGCTGCGCGCTCGGCTCGCCGAATACTACATGGGGGACGGCATGGGGGACGCGGTGATAATCCGGCTGCCAAAGGGCGGATACGCACCCTCCTTTGAGTTGCGGGACCCTTTGTCTCACCAGACCCTTGGAAAGCAGACACGCCGGCGCTTGTGGCCGACCGCCGCGGTGGTGGCGACCGCGTTGGCGATCGCCGGAATCATCTGGTTGCAGAAGACGGAACTCCTCTGGCGAAACCCTGTTGAGGGCGGGCAATTTCAGAGCGTCACCGATTTCGATGGAACCGAGCAGGCGGCTGCCATATCACGTGACGGGAAGTTTGTGGCTTTTTTGTCGGACCGGGACGGACATACCGATGTCTGGGTCACGCAACCCGGTTCAGGACAGTTCCACAACCTTACCCACGGATGGGCTCTGGAACTCGTCAATCCTTCGGTGCGGACCCTGGGATTCTCGCCCGATGGCGCATTGGTCACGTTTTGGACGCGCAAGCCGGCCAATGCCAGCGGGCAGATCGGCGTATGGGCGGTGCCAACGCTGGGCGGACAACCCAACCCCTATTTGGACGACGCGGCGGAGTTCGATTGGTCGCACGACGGTTCACGGCTTACCTACCACACGCCTGCTCCGGGAGACCCGCTCTTCGTTTCAGACGGCGCTCCGCATGCTCACGGACCACCGATCTTTACCGCGCCCGCGGGCCTGCATTCTCATTTTCCCGTGTGGGCGCCCGATGATAGCTTCATATACTTCGTTGTCGGCGCGCTTCCGGACAAGCTGGACATCTGGCGCATCCAGCCGGCCGGCGGCCAACCGGAACGGATTACGGCACACCATGGGTATGTGAGCCATCCCGTGCTGCTGAACCGCCGCACGCTGATATACCTCGCCAAGGATCCGGAGGGCGCAGGTCCGTGGCTGTACAGCATCGACGTCGAGCGCCGCATTCCTCACCGGCTTACCTTTGGTCCGGACCCGTACACGTCGCTGGCCGCTACGGCTGACGGCAAACTCCTGGTTCTCACACGCGCAAGTCCAAGGAGGTCCCTCTGGCGAATGCGGATCGGCGATTCACGAGCCGAGTTGTCGGCTCCAGCCCGAATCGCCCTGACGCCCGCGACCGCTTTTTCGGCACGACTGGGGCCGGGTTATCTTATATGCGTCTCCGCGGCCGCCACCAGCGAAAGCATTTGGAAACAGGCGAACGGAACGGACACGGAGCTGTGGAATGGTCACGGAGCTCACATCATTGGCAGCCCCGCGATTTCCCCCGATGGCGGACATGTTGCATTTTCGGTCCATCAAGGCTCGCAGGCCCTGTTGTATGTGATGCAAGCGGACGGAAGTAACACGCGGGTCGTGGCCGATTCGCTCGAGTTGCAGGGCTCTCCGGCGTGGAACCCGGATGGCCGATCCATTACCTCGGCCGCCAACGATCATGGTGTGCCACACCTTTTCCAGGTGCCGACTGATGGGGGCCCCCCAACTGTCCTTGTTCGCGATTACTCGGTCGATCCGGCGTGGGAACCCTCCGGTCGCTTCGTCGTTTACTCGGGACCTGACATCGGCACGACGCTTTCGGTAAAGGCCGTGACCCCCGAGGGCATCGCACATCCGCTTCCGCGCATTACGACCTTGACGCGGGGCGCTAGACACGTGAAGTTCCTTTTGGGAGGACGTGGACTCGCGCTCCTGCGGGGAGGGATTGATCACAAAGATCTCTGGCTGGCGGACCCGGAGACCGGCGCCGAGCGGCAGGTTACCAGTCTTGCTGACGATTTTGACATTCGGGACTTCGACATCTCTGCAGACGGCCGTGAAGTTATCTTAGAGCGCGTGCAGGAGCGTTCTAACATTGTGCTCCTCGACCTTGCCCGACGATGACTGCGTTATCGCCTGCGGGCTCGGCAGGGCAAGGCGGATGCTGACCTCACGCCGGCGCCTGCCGAAATCGCAGATGTTGCCGCGCCAGCACATAAGGACTCCAAGGTTGCGCTCTTCCGTTCCCTGTTCCGCGGACAGGAAGACGTTTATGCCGAAAGTGGCGCATGCAGGATGGCAACTGGGGGTATCGACTCAGATCGCGACGAAGGCCGGGCGTCGTCCCGACCAAGTCTTCTTGTCGAAGTCAGCAGCCAGGAGCCAACAGGTTTCATCCGTAAGGAGCGTATAGATGCCAATCGCTTTCTTAACCGGTCAGGTGCAGTTTGACGACTTCAGCGGTGGACGGGTACAGAGTGCGGGTTTGGCGGCCGACTTGCGATAGTCTGCTGGCGAGTATCGCCTGCCAATCCTTCTATCCTGCCACCGCATGGGGGTGCCGGTTCGAGTCCGCCCAGACTGCCCCGCCAAAAGGGCCTATCGCCACGCTGAGAGCGCCAGGTCCAGCGCGCGTAGTTGTTGTTCCATCTCCACGCAGACCGCCGAGGCCGGATCGAAGTCGGCGCTGTTGCCCAGATCCTCCAGGCGCAGGGCAGTATGGCGGGCCTGGCCGGCCGCCAGAGTGCCGAGGGTTCCCTTGAGGTGGTGGGAGGCCCGCCGCAGGGCTTCGGAATCGCGGCGGCCGATGGCCTCCCGAATGGCTAGCAACTCCGCCGCGTAACTATCGCGGAACAGGGCTACCAGCTCCTGAAACAGGTCTTTGTCGCCATCCACGATGGAAAGCGCTTCGGCGGCATCGAAAACCGGAGGCATACCGACCTTATCGTCCTTCATCAGCTTTTGCATCGACGGAATCCGATCGGTACTTTAGTCCTCTCCCGGCAGAGTGTTCCCCATCCGATAGAAGTGCAGCGGCTCTCGGGCCGCCTGGGCACATGCGAGTTCTGGTGGCGGAGGACAACCCGGTGGTACAGAGTCTGCTGCGCAGCCTGTTGACCAAGTGGGGCTATGAAGTGGTGTTGGTGCGCAGCGGCGCGGAGGCCTGGGATGTGCTGCAGCAGGACGCCGGCGTGCGGCTGGCGATTCTGGACTGGATGATGCCCGGTCTCGACGGCATCGAAGTCTGCCGCCGCGTGCGGGCGCAGCCGGGGAACCGCTACGTGTACGTGATTCTGCTGTCGGCGCGGGCCGAGCAGGAAGACATTGTGCAGGCGCTGGAGGCGGGGGCCGACGACTATATCACCAAGCCGTTTCACGCCGGCGAACTGCGCGCGCGCATCCGTTCGGCGGTGCGGGTGGTGCAACTGGAGGAGACCCTGGCGCGGCAGGCGCACTACGATGCGCTGACCGGCTTGCCCAACCGCGTGTTGCTGGGCGACCGGCTGGAGCAGGCCCTGCGGCGCGCCCACCGGCACGCGGAGATGGTGGGATTTTTTTACATCGATCTGGACCGCTTCAAGGTGGTCAACGACAGCCTGGGGCACGCCGCCGGCGATACGCTGCTGGCGGCCCTGGCGGTGCGCCTGCAGACCTGCGTGCGGGAGTGCGACACGCTGGCGCGGGTGGGCGGCGACGAGTTCGCGCTGGTGGCCACCGGCCTCGCCAACCCCGGCGAAGCGGCGGTGATTTCGTCCCGCATCCTGAGTGCGCTGGAGGCTCCTTTTGAAATCGCGGGGCGGCCCTTGCGGGTGACCGCCAGCGTGGGGGCGACCGTCTATCCGCAGGATGGCGGGGATGGCAGCAGTCTGCAGCAGAACGCGGATGCGGCCATGTACGAGAGCAAGCGGCGGGCGCGCAACGGATTCCAGTTGTTTCATGCGGGCATCGGGCACGCCTCGCGGCGGCAGTTGGAGATGGAACAGAAGCTGGCGTGCGCGGTGGAGAACGGCGAAATTACGCTGCATTACCAGCCGGTATACGCGATGGGCGACGGGCGCCTCGCGGCGCTGGAGGCGCTGGCGCGCTGGCACAATCCGGCGCTGGGCAGCGTACCGCCGGAGGTGTTCGTGGCGCTGGCCGAGGAGACCGGGCAGATCGTGGCGCTGGGGGCCTGGGTGCTGGGGGAGGCCTGCCGGCAGGCGCAGCAGTGGGCGGCGGCGGGGCGGCGGCAGGCGGTCACGGTGAACGTTTCGGCCCTGCAGTTAGCCGAGCCGGAATTTGGGCGCTGTGTGGAGAGCACCCTGCGCGGCACTGGGCTGGATCCGCGGCTGCTGAAGCTGGAAGTGACCGAAACGGTGCTGATGCGGGACTTTGCCAAGGTGGCGGCGACGCTGGAGCAACTGCGGGGGCTGGGGATTGAGATCTGGGTGGACGATTTCGGGACGGGGTACTCGTGTTTCAGCTACCTGCACCGGCTGCCGGTAGCCACCATCAAGATCGCGCGCGAGTTTGTGCAGGACATCGGGAAGCACCGGGGGGTGCTGCCGCTGGTGCGGGGCATCGTCACGCTGGCGCACAATCTGGGGCTGGAGACGGTAGCCGAAGGGGTGGAGACGGCGGAGCAGTGGGCGGCAGTGGAAGCCACGGGATGCGACCATGTGCAGGGGTATCTGCTGGGGCGGCCGCGGCCGTCGCAGGAGGTGGATTGGTCGGCGGCGCCGTTCCGCCGGGCGGACCGGGGCAACGATTTCGAAACTTCGCTGGCGCGGCTTCCCGGCGGCGACAGCCAGCCGGCCTGGGAAAAGATAAGCCAACTGGTACCGCGCGGCGCTATTTTGTAAACGCGGACTCCAACACGGTTCCGGTGGACCTATCTAGCGTGATCATGTAGCATCCCCATGTCCACGCCACGAGTTTTCCCTCGCGCCATTGAACGTCGGTTACCAGGTCGCGCGCATCACGGCTGACCGCCCAGACGAGCGAACCATCTGCGCGCAGACGGAAGAGATTTCCAGTGGCACCCGTCTTTGACGCTTCGTAGTAGTCCAGAAGAACAATGAAGCCGTCGTCCAGAGTGAGTGACTTGGCAACGGGAATGCCGAGTCTGCGTCTGAACTCCAACACCACGTCGGTCACTCCGCCATTCTATCGCGTTATCGAACACCGCGTTACTTGTGGGCGATCTGTTCGAAAGGCACGTTCTGAATCGCGTACTGCTTCCAGTCTTGGTAATCGAAGTGCCACCACTCGGACGGGAACACCGTGAACCCCTGCTTCTCCATGGCGCGCCGCAGCAGTTGCCTGTGCGACCGCTCGACCGCGGTGCCACCGGCATAGTCGGGATAAGAACGCTCGGACATCTCGTCATACACGCCGGTCATCTCCACTTCGCGCCCGGTCTTGAGATCATACAGCGAGAGATCCACAGCGCATCCGCGATTGTGACGCGACCCCTCCGCCGGGTTGGCGACAAATTCATGTTTGTCCGGCGGTGTGGCGTCCCAGAACATCTTGGTGACGTACCAGGGACGGTACGCATCGAAAATCAGCAGACCGTAGCCTTGCTTCGTCAGTTCGCGGTGTGCCCGCAGCAGCGCCTCCGCCGCGGGACGCTGCAGGAAGGCGCGCGCCGAAGAGTAGACCGGCGTGCTCAGGAAGTTGTCCGGCGTTGCATAGCGGATGTCCAGCTTGATGCGGGGGGCGAGCGCGGCAAGGTCGACCAGGTCGGATTTCCGGAAGCTCCCCAGCTCGGCGGGAGGCTTGGCTGCCAGCGCTTCCACGCGCAGTTCGGCTACCGGCCGCACCGGCTGGATGCGAAAAACCGCGGGCCTGTTTTGGGCCGCGACGGCGCAAACCAGCCATACGGCTGAAGCGAAGTGTCTTCTGAATAGCACCCTATTATGATGCCATGAGGCCGATTGACAATCGGCCTGCAGGTTGCCAACCTGCCCCACGGGGGTATGATAAAGCCTTCCCTAGCCATGCACACCAACCGTTTGATCGACGAAAAGAGTCCCTACCTCCTGCAGCACGCCCACAACCCCGTGGATTGGCATCCCTGGGGGCCGGAAGCCTTCGAAAAGGCGCGCCAGGAGGACAAGCCCATCTTCCTTTCCATTGGCTACTCCACCTGCCACTGGTGTCACGTGATGGAGCGCGAATCGTTCGAGAACGAAGCCATCGCCGCGCTGATGAACCGGCATTTCGTGGCCATCAAGGTCGACCGCGAAGAGCGTCCGGACGTGGATCGCATTTACATGGCGTTCGTGCAGGCCACCACCGGCGGCGGAGGTTGGCCCATGTCCGTCTGGCTCACGCCCGAGTTGAAGCCTTTCTACGGCGGCACCTATTTCCCGCCGGAGCAGCGCTATGGGCATCCCGGTTTCCCCATGGTGCTGGAGCGCGTGGCCGAAGCCTGGCGGCAGGACCGCGCCCGCATCGAGGAATCCAGCCGCGCGGCGATCGAGCAGTTGACCAAACAGTCGGCCGTGGTTGCGGCCGGGCCGGGTTCCACGCTGCGCCCGGATAAAGACACGCTGGATGCCGGCTTCTACGCTTTCCGGCGCACCTTCGATGCGCGTAATGGCGGCTTCGGGGAAGCGCCCAAGTTTCCGCGTCCGGTCGCGCTGAATTTCCTGTTGCGCTATTATGCCGGCGCCAAAAACCAGGAAGCGCTCGACATGGCGACGGCCACTCTGCGCGAAATGGCCAAGGGCGGCATGTACGATCAGCTTGGGGGCGGCTTCCATCGCTATTCGGTGGATGCCCGCTGGTTCGTCCCCCACTTTGAGAAGATGCTCTACGATCAGGCGCAATTAGCCGTCTCGTATGTGGAGGCGTTTCAGATCACCGGCGAAGCGTCCTACAGTCAAACCGCGCGCGGCATTCTGGATTACGTGCTGCGCGACATGCGCGACCCGGACGGCGGTTTCTACTCCGCCGAGGACGCCGACAGCGTGATCGACCCGGCGCATCCCGAGGAGAAGGGCGAAGGCGCGTTTTACATCTGGACACAAGCCGAAATCGAGGCCGTGGCCGGCCAGCCCGCGGCGGAGTGGTTCTGCCACCGTTTTGGGGTCGAGCCGGACGGCAACGTCCGCAGCGATCCGCACCAGGAATTCACCGGCAAGAATATTCTCTACCAGGCGCACGAGGCGGAAGACCCCGCGCGGCTTGCCGCTATTATCGAGGCTTCGGGCAAACTGCTGGAAGCTCGCGGCGCGCGGGTTCGCCCGCACCTCGACGACAAAGTCCTGACCGCCTGGAACGGGCTCATGATTTCCGCGTTCGGCAAAGCCGGCGCGGTGCTTGCGGAGCCACGCTACACGGATGCCGCACGGCGCGCGGCGGATTTCCTCTCGCGGCGCATGTACGACGCGGGGACCGGCATTCTGCTGCGGCGTTACCGCCAGGGCGAAGCCGCCATCCCCGGTTTTTTGGACGACTACGCGTTCTTCGCGCAGGCGCTTCTCGACCTGTACGAAACCAGCTTCGAGTGGCGCGACCTGGAGCTGGCCATTCGGCTCACGGAAAAGATGGTGGAACTGTTCGAAGACCGCGAACACGGCGCATTCTATAGCACCGCGGCGGGCGATCCCACGCTGGTGATGCGCATCAAGGAAGACTATGACGGTGCGGAGCCTTCCGGCAACTCCATCGCCGTGCTGAACCTGCTGCGGCTGGCGCAGATCACGGACCGCCCGGATTTTCGCGCTTCCGCCGCGCGCGCGCTGGAGGCCTTCGGATCGCGCATGGTGGCCGCGCCCGTGGGCGTCCCGCAAATGTTGGTGGCTTACGAATTCAGCATTTCGAAGCCCAAGCAGATTATCCTGGTGGGCGAGCGCGACGCGCACGACACGCGCCAGTTGCTTGCCGTACTCCACTCCCGCTTCGTGCCCCATGGTATCGTGCTGCTGGTGAATCGGGAATCGCGCCAGGCGTTGGCCCGCTACATTCCAGCCGTTGCGGAGATGACCGCTATCGGCGGACAGGCCACCGCCTACGTCTGCGAAGACTACGCTTGCAAGCTGCCTACCGCGGACGTGGCGGCGTTCGCCCAGTTGTTACAATAGGAGATCACCCAAACAACAGGAGGACAAATGGAACGACCAGGAGCAACAACGCTGCGCGGAGATCCCAAGACATTGATCGGGCCGGAATTGAAACCGGGCGACCCGGCGCCCGATTTCGATGTCGTGGACAGCAATCTGAAGCCGGTTTCGTTGACCGGCACCGGAAGCCACGTGCGCATTTTCAGCGTGATTCCGTCGCTCGACACGCCGGTGTGCGACGCGCAGACCAAGCGGTTCAACGAAGAGGCCGCCAAGCTGCCCAACGTGGATATCTTCACAGTAAGCATGGATCTTCCTTTCGCGCAGAAGCGCTGGTGCGGCGCTTTCGGAGTCGACAAAGTCAAGATGCTGTCGGACCATAAAGACGGCTCGTTCGGCAGCCACTATGGCACGCTCATCAAGGAATTGCGTATTGAGAGCCGCGCCATCTTTGTGGTGGGCAAGGACAACACCATCAAACACGCAGAGTATGTGAAGGAAGTCGCGGATTTCCCGAACTACGAAACCGCGCTGGCGGCGGCGCGCGGGGCGTCGTGAGGTCTGCATGAATTGTGGGGCGGGCAATCTTGCCCGCAGCCGGCTTTCAGCCGGCTCTGGCCGCCTAAAAAGGCGGCTGCGGCCAAGATTGGCCGCCCCACAATTTGCATTCTCAGACTTGAGGCAACCCTGAGTACGGATTCTCCAACCCCGGTCCTCGCCGAACGAGTCCTGGCTCGGGCGGTGGGAACCTCGCCGAACGAGTCCTGGCTCGGGCGGTGGGAAGCCCCCTGGTACGCGGCGGTCTGACCATCGGGGCCGGCATCGTCACCGGCAACATAATCGGCTTCGTGCGGGTGGCTCTCACCGCTTACTTGCTGGGAACGCACTCGCAGGCGGACTCCCTCGCCGTGGCCGTGGGCCCGCTGGATGCGTTGAATTCCGTGCTCATCAACACCATGGTGTTCGCCTTCGTGCCCATGCTCACTGCGCGGCAAGGCGCCGATCGCACCGTGCTGTTCCTGAAGCTGAGCCAGTGGTTCGCCTGGCTGTTCTCGTTGTTGACGCTGGCCATCGTGGTGTCCGCACCGTGGCTGATCGCCGTTTTGGCGCCGGGCCTCGACCCACGCTATTATCACACCTCTGTCACGATCTTGCGCATCGGGGCATTCTCCATCATGGCCGCCGGCTCGGCCGCCATCCACTGCGCGTTGTTATATACGGACCGCCGATTCGCTCCTTTCGCTTTCTATCAGGCTTGTCTCAACGTGTTCACCGTCGCCGGCGCCGTGAGTTTGTGGCGCGTGCTGGGGGTCTATGGGTTCGCGATAGGCTACACGGCGGGCGCGTGGGCGCAGTTCGCAGTGGTGCATTTCTGCGCGCGCGCCGGCCTGGAAACCCGCAACCTGCCGCCATTGAAAGTGCACTGGCGCGAGATCCTCGGCCGGCCCCTGGCGGTCTCGCTTTATGCCGTCAGCCTGGCGGCGAATATCGTTTTCACGCGCGCCTGGGCGACCCACATCGGGCCGGGCATGGCCGCCGCGCTGGACTATTGCATGCGCGGCGTAGGCGTGCCGCTGGCGTTCCTGGTCAGTCCGATCTCCAATTCCCTGCTGCCGGAGATCGCCCGGCTGCGCAGCCAACTGCGGCTGCGTGAAGCTTTTCGCCTGATCGACAGAACGCTCGGCTTGGCGGCGCTGGCGGCCGTTGCGGGCTGCGGGGTTGCCCTGGCTCTGCGCCAACCTGCCATCGCCATCCTGTTTCAACGCGGCAACTTCACCGCGGAATCCACCACTCTGGTTGCGACTGTCTTCCTGAGCCTGGCGCCCAGCCTGATCGGCTGGAGCCTGCTGGAGTTGACCGGACGCGCGTTGTTCGCGCTGGACCGTCCCGCGCTGGCGCTGTGCGCCTCGTTCATCCCGGTGCTGGTCAACGTGGCGCTGACACTTTGGTTGCACTCTTGGCAGCCGCAGTTGATCGGATTGGGGGCGTCGGTGGGATTTATGATGGGATTCCTGGCGCTTATCGCCGCGGCGCACGCCAGCCGGAAACGGTGGATGACGGCGAATCTTGGATGAGTAAGTCCGGAGATCGAGTATTGCACGCGCAACCGGACAGTTCGCCCACATGGCCGCGATGACGGTAAGGCAGTCGATAATTTGAGAGACATGCAGAGGCTCTGGCTGGAGGACTGCATCGGGAATGGCGAACTCGTTCCTCTTCCCGTGCCCCAACTTATTGAGGCTCGCATAATACAGTGACAGCAACTTAGCCCTTTGTGGGGCGGGCAATTTTGCCCGCAGCCGGCTTTCAGCCGGCCTGAGCCGCCTAAAGAGGCGGCTGCGGCCAAGATTGGCCGCCCCACATCACCCCGATGCAGAGGGGCACATTTCTCGCTAAAACCGTCACCGTATTACGCGAGACTCAATAGGTAGCAACTTGCCGCCGCGGCTACTCCACGCGGAATTGGCTTGTACGCGCGCACTCGGAAACGGTGAAGACGACCGCGATCTAACGGCCTCCCAAACTGATGGTCTCCTCGTGCTCGGGCTCCTGTCCGGAGCAGTCAAATGCGAAGTTGGCAGGCTTCAGACCCGCTCCACTGGCTGACCCGGCCACGTGGCTTGGTGCTCTTAGAACGATGTCTGCACGTCCGAATCGGTCCACGGCGAACGACCTTGCGATCGGTGAGGCTAGACTGACGACGGCCCCACCAACCGGCGATCCTGCCGAACTTCGAACCCGAAAGAGCATCTCACAAGTCGGCTCCGGCGGGGGCACCCTCTCGCGACACGCCTCGGGGTCGTACGTTACATGCAAAAGGTACGTGCGGTTCCACGCGACAGGGACATCGTGGACCACTACCTGATTGCACATCCCACCGCTGCCCACCGTAACGATTACCGGCAGGATGCCCAGGCCGCAAAAGCGAACGTCCTCCTTGCCCTGCTCAAGCTCGTCGGTCCTCCCGCTCCGGTCGCTGACGGATATGGGCACTTCGGGCCGTCGCCCGTCAGGTGACAGAGCCCTTACGATGAGGGAGCAGTGATCCTGCGCGCAAACTGGCGTCGAAACCCAAAGCACGGTCACACAGAAAAGCGCTGCGATCCTCATCCTTGCCTCCGCCGTTTGCGCCAGCCTTACTCCACCGGTCCTCTGCCGAGCCGCTCATACTCCGCGTTGAACTCACATCCCAGCAGCGCGACGGCGGCCACCAGGTACATCCATATCAGCAACGCGATGCTGGCGCCGATACTGCCATACATCACGTTGTAGTGGGCCACGTGCCGTACGTACCAGCCAAACCCGTTGGTGGCCAGCATCCAAAGCACCGCGGCCAGAGCCGCGCCAGGGAATAGCGCCGTGAAGCGCTGCCTGCGCTTCGGCCCAAAGTAATAGAGCAGCATGGTCACCAGAATGGTGGTGCCGAACGCGACCGCGTATCGCGCCAGGCGGCTGAGCAATTCCCAGGCCCAGGCCCAGGGATTCCATAGTGGGTCCACCTTGATCCAACCCAGGACGACATTCTCCACCTGAGTGCCGAACAACAGCAGCGCGGAAGCCGCCACCAGGGGCACCGCGGACAGCAGCACCAGCGAGGTCGCTACGCCCGTGTTTTGCCAGAAATTGCGGCTGCGCGGCACACGGTACGCGGCCTGAAAGCCTTCCATGAGGCTCTTGAAGACGCTCGAAGCCGCCCATAGCGAAACCAGCGCAGCCACCGCCAGTACCAGCCACGGGCGCGTGCCACGGGCCTGAAACTGGCGCAGGACCAGGTCTTCGGTTCCGGGCGGGACCACCTGGGCGAGGAAGCTTTCGATGGTGTCGTGGACGAATTGGGCGCGCGTCTGTAGCAGTATGGCGGCCGCGGATGTCAACACCGGGAAAAAAGACAGCAACGCCGAGTAAGCTGCGCCCTTGGCGATGCTGAAGCAGTTGTCGTCGGCCGCCGCAACGACGCTTCGCTGCAGCAGGTAGGGAAACGTCTTCCAGGTAGAGGGCACAGAGCGGGGCACAGAGCCAGTATAAACGGTGTGCCGTAGTCCAGTAGTGACACCACGGGATTCGTGCTGAGTCTTACAGACATCGCGCCACGACCGGCGACCGGCTCAGTCTCTGGAGGAAGCCCGGACCTAACCGGCCTACTTGGCTTCTTGAGCTTTTCGGTAAGCCGCCCAGCGCTTCTTCGTGGCCGCTATGATACGAGCCCGCCCCGCCGCGCTGATGACGCGCTTGTGCGGCTTGGGCGCGGCCGTCTTGGTTCCGTGCTCGGCCTTGTAAGCAGCCCACCTCTTCTTTTGGGCCAACGCGATGCGCCGGCGGGCGGATGCGCTCATACTGCGTTTCTTAGGTGCGGCCGCGCCGGAAGCCGCAGCGGCGGGAGCCGGCCGAGAGGCCGCATTCCCTCCGATCTGGCTGCGTAGGTCCGCTATCTTCTGCTCAAGCTGGTCCCGTTTCTGCTGGAAACCGATTAAAGCCGCTTCGAGTAGTTCAGTGTCTTGCTTGGGTAATCGTGGCATCAGCTTGATTATACCCATACTTATCCGGCGTTGTCTAAGACTTTTCGGTCACTTCGTCCAAAACGACCCATTTCGACAGGCGCACGGGCGATACAATACCAGGGTGGACCGCAGAAGGTTCCTCGGCATGGTGGCCCCCGTAGCCATTCGAGATAGGCTGGCTGGGGCTGTCTCTATCCCGATCGTCGACACTCATATCCATCTCTTCGACACGGCTCGTCCACAGGGCGTGCCATGGCCGGACAAGAATGACGCTGTACTCTACAAGCCGGCTTTACCCGCCAGATATCGCAAGGTCACTCAGGGTCTCGGCGTCGCCGCCGCCATCGAGATTGAATGCAGCCCTTGGCTGGAGGACAATCAGTGGGTCTTGGATGTGGCTGCCAAAGACTCGATTATCGTCGGCGTCATGGGAGACCTGGAACCCGGTCATCCGAGGTTCCGCGCTCAGTTGGAACGTTTGGCGCACAACCCGCTGTTCCGAGGTATAAGGTATGGCAACCTGTGGGGCCGGGATCTCGGCGCGGAACTGGAGAAGCCGGAATTCATCCGCGGACTCACAGCGCTGGCCGAGGCCGGCTTGGTGCTCGATACCGCCAATCCTACCCCGGCACTCATGGCGGATGTGGCGCGGCTGACCGATCGCGTTCCCAACCTGCGCGTCGTCCTGGATCACCTGCCACAACTCGATCCTTCCACGGCCAATCTGCGGGAGCTTGGCAAACGTCCGCAGGTCTACGCCAAGGTTTCCGGAGTGCTAAGGCGCGTGTCGGGCCGTGTGCCTCTCGATACGAACTTCTACCGGGGCAGACTCGACGAAATCTGGGATGTCTTCGGCCCGGACCGGCTGATGTATGGCAGTGACTGGCCGAACAGCGATCCGTTGGGGACTTATGCGCAGGTTCTGAAGATCGTGCAGGAGTACTTTCATGCCAAGGGAACCGCGGCCGCCGAGCGGTACTTCTGGGAGAATTCGATCGCGGCATATCGCTGGATCAAACGGGATGCGCACCAACCTGGGCCGGTCTGAGGCCGCCTGACCACGCGGTACTGGTTGCCTGCCAGTACGATCCACGCGCCGTACTGCCCTCTGGACTCTTGTTTTGCCTCCGGGAATGCCGCACACTTCAATTTCGAAGCACACTATCGGAGGACATAAAGACTATGACATTTCTAGGAAGTAAGACCTTATCCCGCCTTGTAGTGCCGATCGCCGCAAGTATACTGGGCGCCGCCATTTCGCTCGCCTCGACCCTGCCGCGCCCAGTCTCGACGCAACCGGCCGGCGAGACCACGGATGCCACACAATCCACGCTGCTGCCCAAAATGATGGATGCCTCGGCCTCCTATGCGGACACCGGGAACGCCTCGCCAGCCACCGCCACCGAGCGCGAAACGGGCGCCGGCCCGCAGAGTTCATCCGCGTCGATGTCCGGCTTGCATGCCAGGGTGGCTCCCGACGAACTATCTGGTGGCCTCGTCGACCAATGCAAACCGATTCAGCCTCAAGGACACGTCCCGGAGCCTATGTCGATCGTCCTGATGACCAGCGGATTGCTCAGCCTCATCGGCGTGCGGCGCTTCAGGAAGTCAGCGGCCCGGCTTGGTTAGAGTCCCGGCCGATCATCGCGCCAACGGTACGACCTTCGAGTCTACCTGGAATCTGCGGTAGTCACTCCACGCGATCTCCTCATCCATGGCGATTTTCACGACTAACCCGAGCCTTCCGCCGCCCTTCATATACATGCGCTTGGGTAGCCACAATTCACCGCCGACCCGGGTCTGTTCGAAGACCAGCCTGGCGCCCGGGTTCAGGCGGGCCAGAAACAGCCCGAATGCGATCGTCTCCGTAGTCTCCGCTTCCAACCGGACCCACTGGTAGCTCGACTTATCTACCCAAATCTTTCCACGTATTTTGGGCAGCGCCTTGGCGTCCCGGTCCTTAGCCCGATATCCCACTTTCGGCGAGCCGTCGATTACCCACGCATCGTGGCCGTCCACCTGCGCTTCTCCCTCGATGCGGAAATCGTAGGCATCCGGTATCTGGAGCAGGAACTCACGTTCCTTGCGGCGGCGCATTTCGTAGTCCGCCAGACGGCGTCGCTTTTCTTCCGGTGTTTCGCGCGCCAGCCGGGCGACGCTCTTGTCCAGCTTGTCCTGTTGCCTCTTCTGTTCGGCGGGCGGGAGGGTCTGGCCGTTACGCTCCAGCATGCGCCGGTACGGTTCGCCATCCACCATCACGGTTTCCCAAGCGCTCCGCTCCACCGATTTCACCTTGCCTTCGGAATCGAAGTGCCGCTCGGTGGAGCGCGCAACCCAGGTATAGTCCTTCATGCGCAGCCAGTTGGCCCGGTCCAGTTCCACCGATTTGCGCACGATTTCGCGCGCATCCTCCGCGGTGAGTCCGGTAGCCAGGCCGGCGGCCGCCAGGCTGGCGGCCGCCACAACTAACGCAATCAGTCGCAAGGTAGTATATCGTCCCGTACCGCATGCTTCGAAGAGCGGGTCCTGGAGGACCCGCGCAGACCTGGAGGTCCGCCCCACGGCTGCCTAGTGGGTCAGATCGTAGACGAAATAATCCACCGCGATGCGGTAGGCCAGTGACGCCCACCTCTCGTAATAGCGCGCGTCGTCGGACCATTCCCAGGCATCGCCCAGGTCCATGTTGTGACAGATCGCCACCATCACCCGGCCCCTGTCGTCGTATATGGCGCGCCAGCGGGGCTGGTACCCGTCCTGTTCGTACGTCTTTCCGCTCTCGAAATACTGCGCGCCCGGTACTTGAAACCGTTCGTCCAGATCGTAGACGGTGTGAAAGATGGCATCGCTATTGGGGATCTCCACAATGGACCGGTCGGGAAAAACCTTGCGCATACTTTCCACGAATACGTTCCACTCCTTGGTGCCGTGGAAATCGTCCACCATCAGGAACCCGCCGCGCAAAAGAAACTCTCGAAGCTGGCGGGTCTGATCGTCGGGCAAGCGCCAGTGTCCCACCTCGACGGCGTACAGCGTGGGCCAGTTGTAGACCTCGCCGCTGCCATCCAGGCTCACCACCTGCTCGACGGAGCGCGTCTCGATGCGGGTCAGCCGACGTATGCCTGCCATCAGATGGCGGTCCGAGCGCGGGTAGTCCATCGTCCAGTAACCCGGAAACGGCTTCCCGTTCTGCATCCGCAGGTCGACGAACGGATAACCATAGATATCCGGATAGCGCAGCCGGGCGCGGGTCCACTCGGTCTTCTGGTTCCAGTCTTTGGGGATTTCGAAGTTCTCGTACTCCAGCGCGGGGTATTCCTTCCAAGGCGCCTGTGCCCGCAGGAAACCCCAGGCGGCCAATCCCAGGAAACCCACGCCAAGGGCGGTGCGGAAACGCATAAGCGGCAGCGATTTGAGAATACCACAGCGGGACGGCCGGCGCGGAGGCGGGGGGAAGGGAAGGGCCGGATGGCTCGCTGCGCAGGCGGGACTTGACTCTCTAATGGTTATCTTAGGTTATCGCCTGCGCGTTATCCGATATGGGCGTGACTTCCGGGGAGCCCATCTTGTAATCTTGAGGGGAACGGATTTTTGGGAGGCAACATGCCGCACTGGAAGAAACTATGGCTCAGGGAAGAAGGCCAGGACCTAACGGAATATACGCTGTTGGTGGCCTTCATCGCAACGCTATTAATTACGGCCTGTGTCCTCGGGCCGATGACCAGCGTTAACAAGATCTGGGGCCTATCGAACAACGAATTGAGCACTGCCGTATGTACGGCCGCTTCCTAAGCGCCTGTACAGCCGCCACCGCCACATGGGCGTGGAAACCCTGAAGGCGGCGGGCGGCCTGCCCTCCGAAAAACCGCTATATTCGTTTTTGTGAGGTATTTTCTCCGCCGCCGGCAGCCCCCGGTCTCGCGCATTCTGCTGGTCGAAAGCGGCTCGCGTCACTTGATCGAGCGAGTGCTGCCGGGCTTGCGCCAGACTTACGGCGATGGGGTGCCCATCGATCTGGTCACCTGTTACCCCGGCGCGCCCGCGGACATAAGTGTGGTCCACCGCGTCACGGACCATCGCGGACCCGACGGACGCCGCAAGCTCTATCGCGCTCTCGCGGCCAACCGCTACTCCATCATGGGAGTCCTCTGTTCCGCCGAGCCGATCATGACCAAGTGGAAATGGGCGCTGGCCGCGCGCCTACCCGCGAAAATTTTCGTCATCAACGAGAACGGCGACTACTTCTGGCTCGACCGCGGCCATTGGCGCGCCATCCTCCACTTCGCGCTGTTTCGCGCCGGGCTCACCGGTTCGGGGGCCTTTCGCACACTCGCGCGCCTGCTCGCATTTCCGTTCACTTTGTCGTATCTGTTACTCTATGCATCGACCGTTCATATTCGCCGCGCATTACGCAAAGGTTACCAATGAAAGCCATTCAAGTTAAAGAAACCGGCGGACCCGAAAAGATGGAGTTAGTCGACCTGCCGCAGCCCGTCCCCGGACCTGGGCAGGCGCTAGTAAAGATCGCCGCTTCCGGCGTCAACTTCATCGACGTGTATTTTCGCGCCGGGTTGTACAAGGCCGAGTTGCCGGTCACGCTGGGATCGGAAGCCGCGGGCACGGTGGAGTCCGTCGGCGCCAGTGTCACCGAGGTCGCGCCCGGCGATCGCGTGGCCTATGCCATGGCGCGCGGTTCCTACGCCGAATATGCCGTGGTTCCCGCAGCGCAATTGGTGAAGATCCCGGCGGCCATCGATTTTCAAACGGCTGCCGCGGCCATGCTGCAGGGCATGACCGCGCACTATCTGACGCATTCCACTTTCGCGCTGAAGTCCGGCGACGCTTGCCTGGTACACGCCGCCGCGGGCGGCGCCGGATTGCTGCTGGTGCAGATGGCCCATCGCATCGGCGCGCGCGTCTTCGGCACCGTCTCCACCGAAGCCAAGGCGCAGCTTGCCAGGCAGGCCGGCGCCGATGAAATCATCTTTTACACGCAGAAGGATTTTGAGGCCGAGGTGCGCCGGCTCACCGGCGGACGAGGAGTCGACGTGGTGTACGACTCGGTGGGCGCCACCACCTTTGCCAAGAGTTTAGGCTCTTTGCGCCCCCGCGGCATGCTGGCGCTGTTCGGGCAATCCAGCGGCCCGGTTCCTCCCTTCGATCCGAACATCTTGAACGCCAAGGGTTCGCTCTTCCTCACCCGGCCGACCCTGGCACATCATTTGTCGACCCGCGAGGAACTTTTGTGGCGCGCGGGCGACGTGTTGGGCTGGGTCGCATCCGGCAAGCTGCGGATTCGCGTGGACCGCGTGTATCCGCTGGCCGAGGCGGCCGAAGCCCATCGCGCCCTGGAAGGGCGCCATACCGCCGGCAAGCTCCTCCTGATCCCCGCATAGCTCACTCGCGATGAGCACCCAGACCAGGTTGACGCTCTCTTCGGTCCTGGTGATGACGGCCATTGTCGCCATCATTTCGATCCTCGATCTGGGATATCAGATGGACGCGCAGTACCAGGCTACGCTGGAAACCGCCGAGTTGCTGAAGCGCCTTGCGTCGAACGCGGTGGTCGACGCGCTGAACAGCGACCGGCAACACCCCTGGCGCGAGACCTTGCGCGCCTCCAAGCTGGAACATAACCTGCTCGACATCATGAGCTCTTCCCACGCTTTGCTGGAGATCGCCGTTTGCGACAACAATAATGAAATTCTCACAGACAGCGACCCGAGGTCGCAGGGGAAAATGTTTCCGTACTATGCGGATTTCGGGCCGATCGTCGACAACACCAACTGGCTGGACAAGGTGAAAATCCTCAACCAGCGGATTTACTACCAGCTCCAACAGCCACTGGGCACTCCCGGGCACCCGGAGCTTTATGTGCGTGTGGTCATCGACCCGTCGCTGATTAAGGCGAAAGATATCATGCCCACGCTGAAGAAAAGCGCCAGCGTGGCTCTGGCGTCGGTGGCCGGCGCGCTCTGCATCACGCTTCTGTTTTCGATCATCGCTTTCCGGCCGCTGGGCCGCCTGGGACACCTGCTCGACCTGGTGGCCAAGGACGAATACGACCCGAACGCGCTCGCGCTGGCCTCCCGCGCCCGCGCCGATGAGTTCGGCATCATGGCCACCAAGGTCAATCTCCTGGGCCAGCGGCTGCGCGGCGCGCAGTACGATTTCTCCGATCTGCGTGGCAATTTCGAGCGGCTCCTCGATCAACTGGAGGACGCCGTGCTGATGTTCGGGCGCGACCGCCGCCTGGTGGTGGCCTCCGGCGCGGTCGAGAAATTTTTAGGCAAGATGCGCGCCGACCTGTTGGGCCTCTCCCTGCCGGAAGTTTTCCCGCCCAACACCACGCTCGGGCTGATGCTGGCGCAGGCGGCGCAAACCGGCCGTCCCATCCGCAACCGGCGCGTGCCTATCGCCAGCCGCGATGGTTCCGGCGCATTCGTGGCTTTGCTCTCGGTGGATATCCTGGAGCCCCCCGGCGCGGGCAGCAACCCGGGCCGGGGCACCGGTCTGCTGGTGCGGCTGCGCGATCCGGAAGCCGCCCGCCAGGTCGGCCGCCAACTGCAGACGGCGGACCGCCTGGCCGCCATCAGCCGCATCACCAGCGGCGTTGCGCACGAGGTCAAGAACCCGCTCAACGCCATCCTGATGCACGTGGAGCTGGCGCGCATGAAGCTGGCTCGCGAAGACACCGATGTGGCTCCGCAAATGGAAATTATCTCGCGCGAAATCCTGCGTCTGGATCGCGTGGTGAAGACTTTCCTGGATTTCACGCGGCCCGTGGAACTGCACGCGGCGGAGGTGCCGCTGGATTCCTTTGTGCGCGAAATCGTGGACCTGGCCGCTCCCCAAGCCGAGGCGGCCGGCATCCGCGTTTCGGTAGGGGCGGATACGGACGCGGCCAACATCCGCGTGGATGTCGACTTGATGAAGCAGGCCATTCTGAAGGAGCTGCGGATCGAGTGCGCGGTGCGCGACGAAGAGGCCGAGATTCGCATCAGCGACACCGGTGTGGGCATCCCTCCGGAGCTGCGCGACAAGATCTTCCGGCTCTACTACACCACCAAACCCGAGGGATCGGGCATCGGGCTGGCCATGACCTTCCGCATCGTCCAGTTGCACGACGGTTCCATAGACTTCACCAGCGAGCCCGGCGCGGGCACTACCTTCGTTTTGCGGCTCCCACTTTCGGTGTAGCGAGCCGAGTTCCCAGACCGGGTGGCCTTACCGGGCTCCGCGGTAGCGGATCTGCACGCCGGAAGAGAGCGGCGCCGTCGGGATGCCGCCTAACCGATCCCGGCGAGCTTCAGAAGTGGGCTGTCCATCTACGATCCCTAAGAACCGCATAGCCCCAAACCCCGCAATGCTACAATCGAAGTTCCCGCCCCGATGCGTTTGCCACTTCATGAATCGCGCTCGTTTGGGTTCCTCCGCGCGGCGCTCATACTGCTAATCGTGCCCCTAGTGGGATGCACCCTGGGCGCCAGCAAACGAGCCGCTGTGCCTCCGCCTCCCAGCCCTGCCGCGGTCCAGCCACCCGCACCGGAAGCGGCGCCGCTCTCCATCCCGCAGACAGCCGTGACGCTTCCCGGCTACCAGGAGGTCAATCCGGATGCTATCCCGCAGGTAGCCACGGCCCAGGCTTCCGCGCCTGAAAAACCGGAGACTCCGCCGGCTGCTACCCATACCAAGCCCCGAGTCGCCGCGGGTCCGCCGAAGCCGGAGCCGGAGGACGAACCCGAGACGCCGGCCGCTCCGGCCGTTCCGGAGAAAGCGCCCATCCAGCCCATCTTGACCGGCGAGGAACAAAAAAAGATTCAGGACGCCATCGACGGGCGCAAGCGGGAGATCGACGAGAAGCTCAACCGCGCCAAGGGCCACCCATCGAGCCACGATCAACCCCTTGTGGAACGCATCCACTCTTTCCTGACGCAGTGCGCCGAAGCGGAAAAGCGCGGCGACTTCGCACAGGCGAATGCGTTGTCCGAGCGCGCCTTGATCCTGGCCCGGGAACTCCAGAGTGAGTGACGAATTCGCTGAGCGCCGCCGCCTGATCGGAGCCGGACTTGAGAACCGCGAGCTCGACGCCATGCTGGTCGTTTCGCCCGCCAATGTCCGCTATCTGACCGGCTTCACCGGCAGTAACGGGGCCGTGCTGGCGCTGCCCGGCGAGCGAATCTTCTTCACCGACCCGCGTTACGCCATTCAATCCGGCCGCGAAGTCTCCTGCCGCACGCAGGTATGCAAAGGTCCCATTCTGCCGGCAGTGGCAGCCGTGGTGGCCGCCAGGCGTGTCCGCCGGCTGGGCTTCGAGCGGGCGCATTTGTCTTACGACGGCTTCGATCTGCTGCGCGCCAACATGCCGGTGAATACGGCCCTGGAGCCGGTTTCCGGCTGGCTCGAAGAGCATCGCATGGTGAAATCGGAATCCGAAATCGAGCTGATCCGCCGCTCCGTCGCGACCAATTCCAAAGCCTTCGAGTCGGCCGCGCGGCGCATCCGGCCAGGCATGTGCGAGCGGGATCTGGCTGCCGAAATCGATCACCAGATGCGCCGCCTCGGCGCCGAGAAGCCGTCGTTTGAAACCATCGTGGCCTCGGGCGAGCGGTCGGCGCTTCCGCATGCGCACCCCACCGGTGCGGTCCTGAAAGCAGGGCAACTGGTGCTGATCGATATGGGCGCGTTCCAGGATGGATACGCCAGCGACATGACCCGCATGCTCTTCCTGGGTGTTCCCGGCGCGCGCGTCAAACGCTTATATCGCGCCGTGCTGGAGGCGCAATGGGCCGCCATTGACGCCGTACGGCCAGGGGTCACCGCCGCTCACGTGGACCGCCAGGCGCGCAAGATTTTGAAGGCTTACAAGCTGGACCGCGCGTTCGTGCATTCCACCGGTCACGGCCTGGGACTCGAGATTCACGAACTGCCGCGCATCGGCAGGAAGGACAAGACACCGCTCGCCGCCGGCATGGCGATTACCATCGAGCCGGGTGTCTATCTGGAAGGGATCGGCGGCATCCGGATCGAGGATACGGTGGTGGTCACGCCGGCTGGGTGCGAGGTGCTGACGCCCACCAGCAAAGAGTTGCGGGTGGTGTAGTTTGTGGGCGGGCTCTCGGAGGTGCCCACTGGACCCGACTTCCGAGCGCCTGTCCGTTTTCGGACATACATGTCTCGAAAGCGCCCATCTGCCCGGCAGCTTTGCTCGGCGCGTCATATCTTTGCGAGGGCAATTCGCGTGCCGTAGGGAATAGTAGTGCTCCAAGACCTCCGCTACTCGCTCCGCCTGCTCGCGAAGGCCCCGGCGTTTTCCGGGATGATTGTCTTCGCCTTGGCGCTTGGCATCGGGGCCAACACCGCGATCTTTACCGCCGCGAATGACTTTCTGTTCCGGCCGCTGCCGTTCCCGGACTCGGGTCGGCTGGTGGCGCTCACGGAAATCGGCAAACTAAAGCAGGTCTCCGGCTGGACCTCTCCGCGCGACTACCTGGATTGGAAGGAGCAAAGTCATTCCTTTGTGGAAATGGCTGCCTGGTCTCCGGCGGGATATAACCTCACCGGCGGCGGAGAACCGGAGCGCGTACCGGGAATGGAAGTGACGGCGAGTTTCTTCCCGGCCCTCGGCGGGAAGCCTCTCCTGGGGCGCAGCTTTCTTTCACGCGAGGACGTACCCAAAGGCAACCCTGTTGTTATGCTCAGCCATTCGCTCTGGCAGCGCCGATTCGGCAGCCGGTCCGATATTCTGGGTCAGTCGATCACGGTGAACGGTAGACCATTCGCCGTGATCGGCGTCATGCCGCCTGGTTTCTGGTTCTCCAACGCCCATGAGGACATTTTCGTTCCGCTGGGGTTGGACCCGGCGGAGACCTATCGTGGCGGGCACTACCTCAAAGTAATCGCTCGCCTCAAGATGGGCGTGCCCCTGGGACGGGCGCAGGCTGAAATGAACGCGATCGTCGCGGCCATCGTCCGGAACGATCCCGAGAATGCCGGCCAGGGGGTCACGGCCGAACGACTGCACGACCGCATGGCCCGCGAACTGAAGCCCGCGTTACTAGCGCTGCTCGCAACTGTCGGATTGGTGCTCCTGATCGCGTGCGCCAACGTGGCAAATATGCTGCTGGCGCGTGCGGCTGCGCGGGAGAAGGAGATCGCGGTGCGCCTCGCAATTGGCGCCGGCGCCGGCCGGATCGTGCGGCAGATGCTCACGGAAAGCGTGCTTCTGGCCACCGCTGGGGCGAGCTTGGGCGTGCTGTTCGCGCTATGGGGTGTCGATATCCTCTACGCTTCGATCCCCGCTGGCCTGCAGCCGCTGCGTCCGGCCGGCGTGGACTGGACGGTGCTCGGCTTCACCGCGCTTGTGGCTGTGTTTACGGGTTTGCTGTTCGGGCTGGCGCCGGCATGGAGCGCGGTCAGCGCGGACCTGGTCCAATCGCTGAAGGAAGGCGCGGGTGTGCAGGCCGGACCCGGCCGCCGCCGGATTCGCGGATGGCTGGTGATCTTCGAAGTGGCCCTGTCGGTGGTGCTGTTGACCGGTGCCGGTGTACTCGCCAAGAGCTTCGCCCGGCTGACCGCCGTGAACCCGGGTTTCCGCCCGGAGAACGTACTGACGGTGAGAATCCAGCGGCAAAGTGATCAGAAACAGTTTTGTTCCCAGGTGCTGGATCGTGCCGCTGCCACGCCTGGAGTGTTGGCCGCGGGCGCCGCCAGCAACCTGCCGATGACGGGCCAGGATTGGGGGCAGAACCTCACCGTGGAGGGCCGGCCCTTCCGCGGCGACCAGGACTACGTATGGGCATGCCACCGGGTGGCCAGCCTGGATTACTTCAGGACCATCGGCATGCGCTTGCTCAAAGGCCGCTTGCTCAGCGCCGGAGATACCTGGGATCGTCCAAGCGTCGCTGTAATCAATGAAGAGTTCGCGAAAAAGGCTTGGCCCAACGAGGACCCGGTTGGCAAGCGCTTCCGGATCGGAGATTACCCGAAATACGCCGGTGATCCTGTTGCGGTGATCGGCGTGGTGTCCGACGCCAAGTATCTCGGCTTGGCCGACGCGCCATTTCCGGAAATGTTCTTCTCCATGAACCAGGGCGGCGCAACGAATGGCATGACGTTCGTGTTTCATACTGCGCAGGATCCCTACGCGCTGGTCGGCAGAGTGCGCGATATCATACGCGCTATCGATCCCAATCAACCGATCACGAAAGTAAGCACGCTCGAAGCTGTAGTGGCCGAGTCAATCGCCCCGCAGCGACTTACGATGCTACTGGGCGGCATCTTCGCGGCCTTAGCCCTGGTGCTGGCTGGCACGGGACTTTACGGCGTGATCTCCTATGCGGTGGCTCAGCGCACACACGAGATCGGCGTACGGATGGCACTGGGCGCCGCCCATAACCACGTCATTCGACTGGTGGTCGCCCAGGGGCTCGAACTGACGCTGGCAGGTTTGGCCCTGGGACTGGCCGCCGCACTGGCATTCGGGCAGTTGCTGGCCAGTCTGCTGTTCGATGTGAGCCCACGCGATCCACTCATTCTCGCAGGCGTTGCCGTTGCGCTCGCTTTGATCGCGCTCGCCGCGAGCTATCTGCCCGCGCGACGAGCTGCCGGAACCGATCCGCTATCCGCATTGCGGCATCCCTAGCGCCTCACCCTGTGGGCCAGACTGTGCCGGACGCGCAGGCATCCCTGCGTGCAGTTTGCTCGATTCGTCGCGTAGCGTAGAGCTATCGGCGGCCACAAGGACGAAAAACGCCCTGCTCGTAGGACTGAGCCCACGCTGGGCCGGGCGGCCCGGGCCACCGCTTTTGGTTGCGGCCATGCCGATCCGCGGGCCGGAGCTTCGGCGGCGAAGCGCGTGCCAGCGGCAGGCGGCCTGGGAGGCCGCCGCAGGCTGAGAGCCTGCCCCCACAAAACTGCTATTCTAGTCAGTGGCCATGACCGTAGACGAAATTCGCGAGCTCATCAACCTCGCAACCGAAACCGCCATCGACGAGTTGGAAGTGCAGCGCGGCGACAACCGTGTGCGCATTCGCCGCTCCGTTGCCGGCCATCAGGGGCTTGTGTTGGCGCAATCCGTCCCCCATCCGGCCGCGCCGCCCCAGGCGGACGCGTCTTCCGCGCCCGCCAGCCCTCCCGCGGCTGCCAAAGAAGCGCCCAAAGACCCCGGCCCCGATCCGAACCTGCTGCTGGTCCGCTCCCCCATCGTGGGCACTTTCTACGAATCCTCCGCTCCCGGTTCGCCTCCGTTTGTGCGCGTGGGCGAGCGCGTGCAGCCCGGCAAGGTATTGTGCATCATCGAGTCCATGAAGCTCATGAATGAGATCGAGGCAGAGGTTTCCGGGATCGTCGAAAGCAAGCTGGTGATGAACGGACAGCCCGTGGAGTACGGGGAGGCGTTGTTTGCCATCCGCTCCAATTAAGAAAATCCTCATAGCCAATCGTGGCGAAATTGCCCTGCGCATCGTCTGCGCCTGCAAGGAACTGGGCATCCGCACCGTGGCGGTCTATTCCGAGCCAGACCGCCACAGCCTGCACGTGCGCTTCGCCGACGAAGCCGTCTGCATCGGTCCGGCCAAGAGCTCGCGCAGCTATCTGGACATCCCCTCGATCATCAGCGCCGCAGAAATCACGGGCGCCGACGCCATCCATCCCGGCTACGGTTTCCTGAGCGAGAATGCCGGCTTCGCGGAGGTGTGCGAAGTTTCCGGGCTGAAGTTCATCGGGCCGCGTCCGGACGTGATCCGGCTGATGGGCGTGAAAGAGCGTGCGCGCGCCTTCATGCGCGATGCGGGCGTGCCGATTTTGCCCGGCTCGCCTGGCATCCTGCAGACGCCGGAGGAAGCCGTCCAGGTCGCGGGCGAGATCGGATATCCCGTAATCCTAAAGGCGTCGGCGGGCGGTGGCGGACGCGGTATGCGCATCGTGAACGAGGCGTCCGAACTGGAGCCGCTGTTCAATTCCGCGCAGCAGGAGGCCGGCGCGGCCTTCGGTTGTCCAGACGTCTACCTGGAGAAATATGTCCGCGCGCCGCGGCACATCGAATTCCAGGTGCTGGCGGACGAGCGCGGGCGCGTGGAGATCCTGGGCGAGCGCGAGTGCAGCATCCAGCGCCGCCACCAAAAGCTGCTGGAGGAGTCACCATCGCCGGCCATGTGGCCCGAACTGCGCGCCTCCATCGCCGCGAAACTGAAGGAAGCGCTGGCGGCCGCCGGCTACACCAACGCGGGCACCGTCGAGTTTTTGATGGACGAAGACGGCCAGTTGTACTTCATGGAAGTCAACGCGCGCATCCAGGTGGAGCACCCGGTGACGGAGTTCGTGACCGGCATCGACCTGGTGAAGAGCCAGATCCGCATCGCCGCGGGCGAGCCGCTCGACCAGGTGATCGAGTTGCCGGTCCAACTGCGCGGGCACGCCATCGAGTGCCGCATCAACGCCGAGAATCCGGTGACCTTCACGCCGTCGCCCGGACGCATCACCGGGTTCCACGTTCCGGGCGGCATCGGCGTGCGCGTGGACACCATGGCGCACACCGACTGCGTAATCACGCCCTACTACGATTCGCTGGTGGCCAAGCTGATCGTGTACGGCGCCGACCGCGCCGAAGCCATTCACCGCATGCAGCGCGCGCTGGAAATGTTCGTGGTGGAAGGGATTCACACCTCCATTCCGCTGCACCAGCGCATCCTGGCCGACGCCGATTTCCAGGCCGGGCGCTTCGATACCAACTTCATCAAGCGGTTCATGCCGCCGGAGCGTGGCGCGCGATAGGCTTGCCGTTATGCGCCTGCGCACCGCCAAGGACCGGCTCAAGATCGAGCACAGCATCATCGACGGCGTACGCGAGATCCTGGAGCGCGTGCTGGCAGCCACTCCGGAAATTCGCTCCATAATCCCCGGCGTCATCCGTCCGGTGCGCGACGCGCGCGGCCCGGTGAAAGTGCGCATCACGGTGCCCGTGCAGAATGGATGGAAGGCCATCGCGTTGAGCGCCGGCGCCCGGCAGGAACTTTTCATCAGCACGGCGCTTTCCCAGGAAGAAGTCGAGCTGGCGCTGGAGCGGGCCGGCGCGCTGCCGGGCTGAGATCCCGTGGTAGGGCGGTCCCCCTGGACCGCGGCCGACGCCCTAGTTGGCCTGTCACGATCGTCAAAGGCCTTGATTCAGAGTGGGTCTAAGGGCACCCGCGCGGATTGGGGTCTGCCCGGGGGCAGCCATGTGCCAGTCACCCAGATTCTGCTCGCATGGGCGATATTGAAAAGTATGCGGCTAGGCTCCCAGCCCGCGCCGGCTTCCGACTTCTGACTTCTGTCTTCTGACTTCTGTCTTCTGTCTTCCGTCTTCCAGCCTTGCCCGATCAGGTCAGCTCGGCGAAGGAAGAGGCAACCTGAACCAAGCTCTGCGCAGCGAGGCTCTCCGGTTGGAAGGTGACCACGGGACGCCGCGCCTTCTGGGCGGCGCTACAGAGATCGCCGGCGGGAGGCACGGCTCCCCAAACGGGCACTCCTGTCAATCTTTGCACTTCATCCACGCCGATAGGGCACGCCAGAGCGGCGCGATTCACCACCACGATTCCGATGCCCCCGCGCGGACCGAGGTCGGGCTGCCCGATCGCGCTCACCACTCGCCGCGCGCATTCTACCGACAACGTCTCCAGATCTACAACCACCCCGAGAGCGTCCAGCCGGGGCAGCGCGCTTTTCACCAACGGCGTCAAGGCCGAGCCGAGGTCGAGGACCAGGTAATCCGCCTCAGCCTCCATGGCTTCCAACGCGCCGGCCGCCGTTTCGGGGGAGAGTCCGTTTTGCGCCAGAGCCAGGCGCAGCCCCGGAATCCCTTTTACCGGCCACAAGCTGTCCAGCGCGGCGCCCGGAGGCTGCGCCGATTTGGCGGTAGTCCGAACGTGCAGCGCCAGCGTATCGTTGCCCGCGCCAAATTCTGCGAGGACCACCGCGCACTTCTCTCCCAGGGCCACGGCCATGTTCAAGGCGACAGTGGTGGCGCCCACGCCGCCCTTCGCGCCCAGCAACCCGATGATCTTGGTTTTGCGCGCCTGGCGGACTGTGGGGCGCGGGCCGGACGTTTCCGCATGGCGGACGCCCGCCGCGACGATTCGCCGCAGGTCCGCCGTCCAGTCGCGCGACTCCGAAACAACGATGGTCAGCGTCCGCTTCGAAACCCCGCGCAGCCGTTCCGGCAAATCCCCCAGGTCGTCGCCGCCGGGGCGGGTCGAAGCCGGATCGACGACCACGGCATCGATGTCGCCGCCGCCTACGCGCGCCAAAGCCAGCGCGGCGTTTCTCAACCATTGCACGGACGCCGGCGGCTGGCTTTGGGCAACGCATTGCCGGACCTTCTCGGCCAAACCGGGGTCGCCGCCGACCACCAGGATACGCAGACCGTCGCGCATTTGGTTCTCTATGAGCAAGTGGCTGCCTCGTTGGGGGCGGGCTCCCGGCGTTTGCTCCCGGTCAGGAAAGACAGCAGGCCGGGAATTGTGCGCCTGCGCTTGAGCTCTTCGAGACCCAACAATTTACGCGCCACGTCTCTCAGATTCGAACGGAAGGCGCTGGACTCCGCCGGCGGCTTTCTCTCCAGGAGAGCGCTGGCCAGGGCCTCGCCGTCATAGGGCAAGCGCGCGCACACTTCCACTCCGAAAAACTTAATCAGCTCGCTGGTGCTCAGCGTTTCCGCGGCTTCATCCACGCGATTCACAATGAGATGAACCCGTTCGCGGTCGACTCCGCCGGCGCACAGCACTTCGACGGCGCGTTTGGCCTCATGCAGCGACGCGATGGAATCCGTGGTCACCAGGGTCGCTTCCGGGGCCAGCTCGAGCAGCGCCAAATTGCCGCTTCGCAGCCTCCCTAAATCCAGCACCGCCCATCGATACAGGCCTTTTGCGAATTGGATCGCTTGCAATACGCCGGGCTGGTCCGTGTCGCCGCCATGGCCGAGGCCCGGCGACTGGACCACATGCACTCCCCCGACCTCCGTCACCAGGCTCTCCCAAAACGTGGCATCCAGGCGCTCCACGTTCTGCGCGGCATCCAGAATGGAAAAGCGGCTGGTCACTCCCATCAGGAACCCCAGCAGATCCGAATCCATGTCCAGGCCTGCCAGTAGCACGGTGTCGTTGCTCTGGAGCCGCAGTTCCGCCGCCAGCGTGCAAGCCACCGTGGTGGTCCCGGTGCCTCCCTTCGCCCCGATGACCGCCACCACCTTGCTTTGGATGTCGCCCGCCGCGCCCGCCCCGGTCTGCCGCCGATGCCGCACCACCGCGTGCGATATGTTGCGCACCAGCAGGTCGCGCGTGCAGGTGCTTTTCACCAGGTAGTCCTCTCCGCCGTGGCGGATGGTCTGCAGGGCCATCGGCTCGCTATCGGCGGAACTCAGGACAATCACCGGAACCTCGGCGCACCGGCTGTGGAGCGCCAGGAAGGTCTCGATTCCATGGCTGTCGGGAAGGCCCAGATCGAGCAGCACGATGTCGATGCCGCCCCGCGCCAGGCGGCTCAGGGCCGCGCTCAGCGATTCGGTCCAGCTCAGCGCAAATCCGGGATCCGGTCCGGCTCCGTCCAGCCACTGCTGGACCAGAGTTGCGTAACCGGGGTCGTCTTCGACGAGTAATACCGACAGGCGATTGGGTGGGCCATGCATCGATTGCAACTGTTCCATTAGGTTATTCGGCACAATGCGCGATCGGCATTAGCTCACAGGCTAAAACCTGTGCCACCAGAGGCTCTCACAGGCTAAAGCCTGTGCCACCAGAGGCTCTTAAGTTGCACAAAACAGGTGGCACAGGCTTTAGCCTGTGATTAGCTTCTAAGTTCTAAGGCGCAACCCGCCGATAGGATGTGCGGAGCGCAGTCATGAATCCATCTCTCGACAGGCAGGCGCAAATCGTGCAGCGGGCGGCGGCCGCCTGGTGCGCTCTGGCCGGGTTTCTGGTGCTGGTGGTGGGCTGGGGTTTCGGCGTGGATTGGGTGCGCACGGTGCTGGACGGCGCGCCATACATGCGAGTCAACGCGGCGATCGGGTTTATCGTCCTGGGAGCCGCGCTCTGGCCCAACCGGCGATGGCGCCGTTTTGCCGCGATCGCCGGCGGTCTTGCTGCGCTGATCGGCGTTCTTACCGTCGTCGAGTACGCCTTCAGAGTGAATCTGCGCATCGATGAACTGGCGATGCGAGGCCATATGCCGCCGATCCCGGGATGGCCGCCTGGGCGAATGGCCCTCACCACGGCCGTCTGCTTCACGCTGCTGGGTACCGGGCTGGCGCTGTCGGCCTTCGGCCGCGCGATCTCCGCCATTCAATGGCTGGCGCTCCCGGTCGCCGGCCTTTCCATGGCGGGTCTGTTTGGCTACGTTTACGGCGTTCCGAATGCCTACGGCCTGGCTTGCTACATGAGTATGCCGGTGCATGTCGCGTTTACGTTCTTCGTGGCTGCCATGGCGCTGCTCTGCGCGCATCCCCACCGCGGCGCGATGCGGACCCTCATCGGCAACGGGCCGGGAGGCGGGATTTCCAGACGCCTGCTCCCGGCGGCCATTCTCATCCCGCCGTTACTCGGATGGTTCCGTTGGCGAGGCGAGCGCCTGGGTTACTACGATACCGCTTTTGGACTGTCGTTATTCACCTCGGCCAACGCGATCGTCTTCACCACCCTGATCTGGGCCGTCGCGCGCGCGATCGATCGGAGCGATGCGCGCCGGACGGACGCGGAGCGGGATCTGCGCGCCAGCGAGGAAAAGTTCCGGGCGCTGCTCGAATCGACGCCGGACGCAATGATCATCACCGACCGGGAAGGCAGGATGGTCCTGATAAACGCGCAGGCCGAAGCGCTCTTCGGTTATCGACGCAAGGAACTGCTGGGCGAGCCGATCGAAAACCTGGTCCCGCAGGAGGTGCGCGCAGGGCACCGGGATCATCGCGCCGCTTATGCGGCCGCGCCCCAGATGCGGAAAATGCACCACGGGCTGACGGGAGTTCGGGGCCTCAAGAAGAATGGCGGGGCATTCCACGCCGGCATCACCATGAACGCCATCCGGACTCCGGACGGCATGCGGGTGATCGCGGTGGTTTGCGACTTGACCGCCCGCGACCTTGCCGAGGCGGCCCTGCGCGAAAGCGAAGCGCGCTTCCGCCAACTCGCCGACGCCATGCCCCAGATCGTGTGGACCGCCGGCCCCTCCGGCAATGTCGATTATCATAACCAGCGCTGGTACGCTTACACCGGGCAAACCTTCGCGGAAAGCCTTGGTTGGGGATGGCAGCCGGTACTGCACGCCGGCGACCTGGCCAACTGCATCGAGCGCCGCACCCGGGCTATCGCGGCTGGCGAGGCCTATGAGGTCGAGTATCGATTGCGCCGCGCGGCGGATGGCGAATACCGCTGGCACTTGGGGCGTGCCACGCCCGTTCGCGATGGGGCCGGCGCGGTGGTCCGCTGGTTCGGCACCTGTACCGACATAGACGACTACAAGCGCGCCGAGCGGGAAACCCGCAGAGCGTGGCTCGAAGTCAAGAGCCTGAACGAGACCCTCGAACAACGCGTCCGGGAACGCACCTTGCAACTGCGGGATAGCGAAGCGCGCTTCCGCCACCTGGTGGAAGGGGTGAAGAATTATGCCATCCTGACGCTCGATCCCCAGGGATGCGTGATCAGTTGGACGGACGCCGCGGAGCGTCTCAAGGGATATTCGGCCGCGGAAATCCTGGGCGCGAATTTCGCGCGCTTTTTCACCGCCGACGACATCGCACGCGGGCATCCGGAAGAGGTTCTCAGGGCCGCCGCGTTGGATGGCCATTTCGAGGATCAAGGCTGGCGGGTGCGCAAAGACGGCTCCCGGTTTTGGGCGGACGTCTCCCTCACCGCGATGCGCGGAGAGACGGGAGAGCTGCGCGGATTCTCCAAGATCACGCACGACATCACCGGGCGCAAACAGAGCGAAGACAAGATCCTGCAGAGCGAAGAAACGTTTCGCGCACTGCTGGAGTCGGCTCCAGATGCCTTGGTGGTCTCCGACGCGCAGGGGACCATCGCTCTGATCAATGCGCAAGCCGAGCGGATGTTCGGCTACGGACGCCCGGAAATCGTGGGGCGGCCGGTCGTAATGCTGCTTCCCGTTCGCGCGCCGCAGATGGGCGTCGGAATCGAGTTGAGCGGGATCCGCAAGAATGGGGAGGAGTTCCCCGTCGAGGTCAGCCTGAGTCCCGTCGAGACGGTCCAGGGTTCCTGGGTGGCGGCCGCCGTCCGCGATATCGGCGAGCGCAAACGGTTTGAGCGGCAACTGGTGATCGCCCGCCAGCAGGCCGAGGAAGCCAACCGCGCCAAAAGCGCCTTTCTGGCCGCCATGAGTCACGAGATCCGCACGCCCATGAACGCCATCCTGGGCATGTCGGACTTGCTCAGCGAAACCGATCTGGACGATGCCCAGAGACAGTATGTGCAGATCTTCCGGCGCGCCGGGTCCAGTCTGCTCAGTCTCATCAACGATATTCTGGATCTTTCGAAAATCGAAGCCGGACATCTGGACCTGGAGCGCACCGAGTTCCACCTTCGGGAGCTGGTGGATCAAACCGTCGAACTGGTCGCGCGCAAAGCGCACGACAAGGGTATCGCGCTGGGTCGGCGTTTCCGTCCTGGCATCCCCAATTGGTTTGCCGGAGACCAGGCCCGCCTGCGGCAGGTCCTGATCAACCTTCTGGGAAATGCCATTAAGTTCACGGATGCGGGCGAGGTGGTCTTAACGGTTCAAGAGATGCCGGGGGGACCGCCAGGCCACCTGGAGTTTCTGGTCTCCGATACAGGCATCGGAATCCCGGCGGAACAACTCGCGACCGTTTTCGAAGACTTCACCCAATGCGATTGCTCCACCACCAGGAAATACGGCGGAAGCGGGCTGGGACTGGCGATCAGCCGCCGCATCGTAGAGCGCATGGGTGGCGCCGTTGCGGTGGTCTCGGAGGTGGGAAAGGGCAGCACCTTCCGCTTCGACGTGCAGCTCCAGCCGGCGCCCGACCGGCGGGAAGAGCAGGTGGAGGTCCGGGACTTCGAGGGACAGCGTGTCGCCATTATCGACAGCAATACCACCAACCGCCTGATCTTGCGGGAGACTCTGGTAGGGTGGGGGCTAGAAGCGACGGAATTCGCTTCCTCCGAAGACGCGCTGGCCGATCTGACCGGAATGCCGCACGCGCAGCGCCCGTACTCTTTCATCGTTGTCGATAGCCGGGTCGATCGCCGGGTCAGCGGCGGTCTGGCGCCTATCGACGGCTTCGAAACCGGCGCCCGGATCCGGAGGGTTTTCCCGGATTTGCCGATGGTCATGCTGTCCTCCGACGACCTTCCGGGCGATGAGGCGCGCTCCCGCGAGAGCGGGTTTTCGGGCTACGCGGTGAGACCCGTAAGCCGCGCCGGCCTGCTGCAACTCGTCTCCAAGGCTCTGGGCGGTTCGCGCGCCGAAGCCGCCACGCCGGCCGGACAGCCGACGCCGGGAAGTTCCAGCGGCATCGCGCCCCGGAAAGCCTTGCGCATCCTGGTCGCCGAAGATTCGCCGGACAACCGGCTGCTGGTGCAACTCTATCTGGAGGGCAGTCCCCACTCGCTAACCTGCGTCGAGCATGGCGGCGAAGCGGTGGACCGAGCCGCTACCGAGGAATTTGACATGGTCCTGATGGATGTGCAGATGCCGGTGATGGATGGACTGACTGCCACCGGCAAGATTCGCGCGATGGAATTGGCGAGGGGCAGGCGCGCCGTTCCGATCCTGGCGCTGAGCGCCAATGCACGTCCCGAGGATATCGCGAGCAGCCTCGCAGCGGGCTGCACGGCGCATCTCTCGAAACCGATTTCCAAGCAACGCTTGCTGGCGGCGTTGGATGAGCACGCCAATGCCTTGCCCGCCGGAAAGCCCCGGTAAGCGAATCCCGGCGGAACCGGGGCGTTTTTAAGGTCCGGCTACTTCGACCGATTCCAAGTGCTCTTCCACCGCCGCGGCCCAAGTCCGGAGATCGGCGTCGTTGCGGGCGTGGGCGGCCTGCTCTATCGAAGCGCCCGTTTCCGTCAGCTTGGGGAAGCCATAGGCGCCCCCGGAGCCTTTCATGCGGTGCCCGTACATCCCGGCAAAATCGTAATCAGATCGCTCAATGGCGTCTTTCAACGACTGCACGCCCTTGCGGCAATTGTCCAGGTATGTGGCGACCACCTGGTACGGGAGGTCCTCCGGCGGATGTACCAGAATTCTCGGCTTGCTGCCGGTGGCATCTTGTGTTTGAGACATCTTGGATTCCATTCTCTTTCCTACCTTATCGGCACGGATGCGCGATGTTTGATCCGCCGGCCGCTTCGCCGCGCCCTAAAGATTCCAGCCTGGGCCGCCGATTCACCCATTGATATGTTTGAATGGCAACCCGAATATAGCGTTCAGATCCCTGAAATCGACGCCCAGCACCAGCGGCTCTTTGCCTTGGCCTCCAACCTGCACGACGCCATGGCGCAAGGGAAGGGCAAGACTGTCCTCGAACAGTCGCTGGCCCAATTGGTGGATTACACCAAAGTTCATTTCGCCGCCGAAGAGCAGTTCATGGGCAAGTACCGGTATCCCGAAATCGCCGCCCACAAGGCGCAGCACGACCAACTCACCGCCCAGGTGGTCGAACTTGAAAAGGAGTTTCGCGCCGGAAACACAACCTTGAGCGTTGGCCTGATGACTTTCCTGAAGAATTGGCTGGAGCACCACATCGCCCGCTCCGACCAGCAGTACAGCGTCTATATTCGCAGCAAGCTCGTCGCCTGATCCGTTCGGGAACAATCCACGCTTGCCGGTGTCTCCAGATCTGTGCGCGGTTTCCTGTCGGATCTTACCTACTCGCTACGCCTGTCCCGGAAGTCCCCCGGCTTCTCGTTCGTGGCAGGGCTGTGCCTGGCGCTGGGTATCTGCGTGAACACGTCGGTGTTCAGCACGCTCAACTTTCTCTTTTTCCGGGCCTTGCCGGCAACCAGCTCATCTCGTGGCCGGATTACCGCGAGTTGGCGACCGCACGCGATTGCCCGCGGGCATGGCGGCGTCCAATCCAACCGAATCGAGCCTGGACTTTGACGGCGAAACGCGGCGTCCGGTCATTTCTGGGCCGCTAGTCCAAACGTGAGGACGAATAGGCCGCCGTGTTCGGCTATCGCACCTGGCAGCGTCGGTTCCATGCCGATCCGCACATCCTCGGCAAGCGCGTCCGCTCGGAGACGTGTGGTACACCATAGTGGGCGTAGCCCCCAGGAATTCGCTGGCATTTACCTGCCTCTCAACATGGATATCCGGGTGCCGTTCCGGGCCTGCGCCCTGCAGTTGGGAGGTCTGCCTCCTGGGCGCGTTTGGCCGTTTGGCGCTGGTGCTGGCGGCGATTGGTCTGTATGGAGTCGTGGCCTACCACGTGACTTTGCGCACGCGCGAGATCGGAATCCCCATGGCTATCGGCGCGCAACCGGCCGATTCACTGCGGATGGTGTTGCGCCAGGGATTGGCCCTGACGCTGCTCGGAGTAGGCATCGGTCTGGCCGCCTCGGTGGGACTTGCGCGCGGCATGGCCCGGCTGCTGTGCGGCGTTAGCCCGACCGATCCGCCCACGTACCTGGCCGTATCGCTGCTCTGGCTGGCGGTAGCATCGGCCGCGTGTTACTTGCCGGCGAGGCGCGCCACGCGCGTGGACCCCACCGTAGCCCTTCGGTATGAGTGAGAGCGCCGCAATTCAGGAGGCCGAAATCTCATCCAGGTCCGACCGCTTGATTCGCCACCGTCCGCCCAGGCGCGCGCCGGTATCCAATCCGGGGAGTTTGCGGCTTGCCAGCAGCTTGCGGAGGATGGATTGTGGCAGTCCCGTGTAAGCGGCCGCCTCGGCCAGGCAAAGCCATTGGCCTGGATGATAGATGGGCGGCTGAAAGACAGATGCCGCTCCAGCCTGCGACGCCCCGCCAAACGGAAAGGCGCTCGTGGCGCGAACCTCGAGCTTCCGGGATTGTCGCTTGCTTTCCCTCATCTTCTTTACAACCAATTTGTCTTAGGCTCTTAAGATAGTGTATCGGCGAGGCGGAACGTTTCAGCAAGGACGCTACCCCGCGACCTATTTTTCGTCGAGATAGTCGCGAGAGGTCCGCCGCGTCCGCCCCGGAGACTGCGGGAAACTGGCCAGTGCGGGGCGCTGGTACCCGCTGGCGCAGTCCATCCGGCGCTTCACCGCTGCGCCCAATAGCGCCCGCGCGTCTGCACCGTCAAGCCCTTCCGATGAGCAGTTACTTGTAACTTGCGCCACTCCGAGACACCCACGGGCTGATCCGACTCATACCCGATGCTATACTGGCTCCGCAACTCCTCCTGAATCTGCGCGAAGATTCCGTCCAGGCTCTGCTTCTTGGATACTTCGAAAAACCCGCCGCCGGTTTCCCGCGACATGCGCATCAAAACGGCCCGCCCATCCGCGCCGCCGCTAAAGATGCCGTAGTATCCCTCATCGGAGAACAGGATCGAATAGATGAGCGTGTCGGCCCGCTGGGCGGCCTCGATCGCATCTGCGATGCTCGCCTCGCTGCCGGTATCCACGCCGTCGGTCAGCACGATGAGCGCTTTGCGGCCGGTCTGCGGCTGCATGATCTCCTTCGACGCTTTCCACATCGCGTCGTACAGCATCGTGCCGCCGCCGGTCTGGCTTCGTAGATCGTTCATGCTGGGCACGTCCACGCGCTCCAGCGCCTCGCTCAGCTTCAGGAAAGAGGAGGTCAACTCCTGCCGCAGGATCGGCGACAGATCGAACTGCATGATGAATACCTGATCCTTTTTCTCGCGCAGAACGTGCTCCAGAAAGCTGTAAGACGCAATGCGCTCCGCTTCCATGACGCGCTTCTGGCTCAGGCTGGTATCGATCATCAGGCCCAGCGTGAGCGGCAAATCGGTCTCGCGCGAAAAATAGCGCATGGTTTGCGGACGGCCGTTCTCCAGAACCGAGAATTCATCCTTGCCCAGGTCGCGGATAAATGCGCCCCGCTTATCGCGCACGGTCGCCAGCACGTTCACCACTTTGACTTCGGCCTTGAACGTCGGCTGTTCCTCCTGCGCGGCGAGGTGCGCCGGCGCAACGGCGAACAGTGCCGCCACGAAAGCCAGGAGTGGGGCGGGACTCCAGTCCTGCGGCCGGCGTCCACGCCGGCCCGTTCGTGCACCGGTATAGTTGATTTGCATGCCCCACCTCATCGCATCCTCCACGGCTCGGGGCCGTTACCCAGGTCCGGCATCCGCTCGAACAGTTTCGGATTGTACTTAGCGTCGATCTCATAATCGACGTCCCAGATCGATGCGCGAACTCCGTCGATCGACGTCACGCGCGCCGGCAGCATCACGCCCTGGAAGTCGCGGTACCGTTGCAGCCGGTAATCGTATTGGATCTTGGGCTTCTGACCGGGCATCGGAGGCGATAGGACGCGCTCCGGCAAGTTCGCACTGTTGAGAGTCAGTTTGTAGGTGCGCCCCGCCGCCTCGACCACCAGGACGTTATGCCGCACCTCGACCGGCCGCGCCTGGAGCCACGCGCTCTCCAGCAGGAAGACAATCTGATGGAGCGCCAGCCGGTCGTGTTCGTAAGACGTGAGATGTCGGGCGTTGCGCGGTATGCCGGTGGCGTCCATGGCGACCCGGTCGGCGGTCCCATCCACCACAATCGCGCTTTGGTGGCCGCCGGCGCGCGCTCCGTCAAATTCAAAATACCGGTCGGGAAAGACCAGGAGCCAGTTAGTGGCGGGTCCCCTCAGATTCACATCGGCCGGCTTCATGTAGATCGCCAGCGAATGCACGCCGCGGAGCCGCTCGCGCCCGCCCTTAGCTTTGACGGCCTGCTCCCAGACTTCTTGCGGATCGGCCGCGTTGGCGGCGGCGATCCCGGCGAGCAGAGCGGTAATGGGGAGCCAGCGATGCATCGTCAGAAATCGTACTGCAACCGGACGCTCGCGCCGCGGGGTGGCGCAATGGCCGTGCCGGAAAACAACCCGGCAAAGTTAATGACGTTCAGACGGTTGGTCAGGTTCTCCACCACTATCTGCAGACGCAGCGTCCGCTTTTCCTGTTTCCACAGGTCCGCACCGGCGCTCGCGTCCAACGTAAAGTTCGGCCGCACGCGCCCCGCATCGAAATTGACGCGATCGACGATCTGCTGCCCGTACTGCGACACCAGTGCGGTGAGATCCACGGCGCCGTCGATGTCTACCGGCAATCCGCTCCCGTAGCTCGCAACCATTGCCACCCACAGGCGCGGATGAACCTGGTAACGGAGTCTGGAGCGTGCCGTGTTGCGCTGATCCTGGGAGATCGGAAACCCGCCGGTCACCCCCACCACACCCACCGCGTTGTCCCCCAGAAACAGGCCACCGGCGACGGGCAACTGCGCAATGCCGATCATATTGGAGTAACTTAGAAATCCGGAAAACCTGCCCCAATGGGGCACGGCCAGCTTTACGTCGACGCCGCGAATCTGTGCACTCTGGAAAGCGATCGGGAAGCTGATGCCGGTATTCAGGAAGACGTCGTCGTCGGCATAGTTCGCGAACGTCCGCCGGTAGAAGCTGGCGTCCAGCCGGGCCTTTCCCAACAGCGCCTTGCTGAAACCGGTCTCCAGGAAGTTGCCGAGCGAAGGCCGCAGCGGAATGCGCAGCACCAGCGGGTCCACGCTATCCACCTGCGGCGAACTGGCCAGCAGCAGGTTCTCCATGGCGGGCGTGATGAACGTACGGTCATAGGAGGCGCGCAACACGACGCCGGCTTTGGGCCAATACCACGCCGCGCCCAAACGCGGGCTCCAGGCCTGGTCGCGCACCACCAGTGAGTAATGGTCCCAGCGCACGCCCGCGCTCAGCGTCAGGTTGCCGAATCGCATGGTGTCCTGCGCGAAACCGGCCTGCTCGCGGTCCAGCCGATGGTCGAAAAAGCGGAAGGCCAGCGGCGTGCCCGGATCGAAATAGGACGGGTCCGTGATCTGATACTGCAGCGCCTCGGTGACGGGCGCATAGTAACCATCCGCGCCAATCTTGATCTCGTGCCGTCCCGCATGCGCGGCTAGGGTGGCATTCGCGTAGCCTCGCCGGAAGCCGCGCTGTTGGAAAGCGACGATTGGCGTCGCAAGCGCGTTCGACCACAGGTTCGCCGCAAGGTCCTCCACCGCCGCGCGCACGCTCAGCAACAGCCGCGCCGAGAATTCGTGCGTCCACGCCGCCTGGCCCAGATCTTCGCTGCTAGTGCGGTCCTGCCGCTGCCCGGCGGCTTGCTGCAGATTCTCGTTGGGAACCTCGAAGGCCGCCTGTTTGCGATGCACGGAAAGGTGGATGCGATCGGAATCCGAAAGATCCTGGTCGTAGACCGCGGTGGCGCCATCCAACGTGCCGGTGTTGGTGTAATTCCCGAGCACCGGCGGATCCAGGTAATGATCGGTGTGTTCGCCCGAAGCGCTCAGTGTGAACGCGCTGCGCTTCCATCCATACACCACGGACGCCAGTCCGGTGGCTTCGCCAAAGCTGCCCCCGCCGATCTCCGCCTCGCCGTGCAACCCCGGCCGGACGTCGCGGCTGGTGGTCACTTCCACCACGCCGCCCAGTTTGCGCCCGTACTCGGCCGGATAATCGCCGGTGAGAACGCTCATGGATTCGATCTCTCCGGTTTCCAAGTCGGGCGCGAAGCCAGGCGAGCGGTTCTCGTCCATCGGCACGCCATCCACCACGAACAGCGTCTGGTTCTCCGAGCCGCGCGGATGCAACACGGCATTGGCTTCGAAGAGCCATCCCGGCTGCATGTTCACCAGGTCCATCAAGCCGCGGCCCGGAATCGCGGACTGCTGCTCCTGGATCTGTTGCGCGCCCACCGCGTAATTCACGCCAGTACTGTGCGGATCGATCAGCGTGGCCGCATCGGTAACCAGCACTTCGGTGGCCGCGGCCTCCACCTTCAATTCCAGGCGGATCTCTCGCGGCACCGCCGACCGGATCTCGATCAGCGACGACGAGCGAGTGAAGCTGGAGTGCTCCACGGTCAGCCGGTACACGCCGAAGGGAAGATGTTGGAAGGTGAAACGTCCGGCGTCATCGGTTTTGAACTCGCGCCGCGTCTGGGATAGCGCGCTCATCAAGGTGCCGGAAGAAGGCAGCGCAAGGCCCGTCGAATCGCTGACCCAGAGACGCAGTTCGCCGGTATCCACCTGCCCCGACAGCAACCCGCACGCCAATAACAGCAACCCGATCCGCATTCCGATACCTCCAAGTTAGCAGAGTCTTGCCAAGACGCGATACGCTGTTAGATTACGTGTGTGCTTTGTGGGGCAGCTTGGTAAGCTGCGGCCGATTGTCAATCGGCCAACAGCCTGCCCCACATAACAGTGCAGTGTGAGCCGATGCCCGCGGAAACCGTCCGTTACGCCGTAATCATTCCCGCCTATCGTCCCGAGGAGAGCCTGCTCCAACTAATCGGCGCGCTGTCGGAGACGCCCATCCCCGCCATCGTCCTGGTGGATGACGGCAGCGGCCCCGCGTACCGCGAAGTCTTCCGCCGCGCCGCGGAGTTTGAAAAGGTCCGGCTGGTGCGCCACGCGGTGAATTTGGGCAAGGGCGCTGCGCTGAAAACCGCATTCAACTACGCCTTGTGCGCCTTCTCCGAATTGCAGGGAGTGGTCACCGCGGATGCCGACGGCCAGCACCATCCCGACGATATCGAGCACGTCGCCGATGCGCTCGCCGCGGAGCCGGATCGCGTCATCCTGGGGGCCCGCACATTCAGCGCCGCCGTCCCCCTGCGCAGCCGTGTGGGCAATATCGTCACGCGTACCGTCATGGGCGCGCTGGTGGGCCAGCATGTCTCGGACACGCAGACCGGCTTGCGCGGCATCCCCGCTTCCTTACTGCCTCACCTGCTGCGGCTGGAGGCCAACGGCTACGATTTCGAACTGGACATGCTCATCGCCATTCGGCAGCGCGCCATCCGCATCGCCGAAGTGCCCATCCGCACCATCTACGAACCGGGCAACCGCACATCGCACTTCAATCCGCTCATCGATTCGATGAAGATCTACTTCGTGCTGCTGCGGTTCAGCTCGGTTTCGCTGATGACCGCCGCCATCGACGCGTTGGTCTTCTATCTGGCGTACCGCCGCTTCGGCAACGTAGCCGCATCGCAGGCTCTTGGCCGGCTGGTGGCCGTGGCGTTCAATTACTCGATGGTGCGGCGAGCTGTCTTCTTTTCTAAGTTGCGGCACGCTTCCGTGCTGCCGGAGTATCTCCTGCTGGTGTGCGTAAGCGGAGTCGCTTCCTATGCCGGCATTCAACTGTTGAACTCGCGTTTTCATTTCCAATTGCTCCCCGCCAAGCTGTTAGTCGAAATGCTCCTCTTCTTCGCCAATTTTGCGATACAACGCGACTTCATTTTCGGCAGAAACCCGAAGGGGTCCGGCCCGGAGCGCGCCCGGCCGGCCTGGATCGACGGGGTTCCGTCCTGGATTCCGCGCGCGGTGCTGGCGGCCCTCGCCCTCCTGTTGCTGGGGAGTGTCCTGCACGGCTTCCGCGTCGAGCGGATGTGGCCGAATGCGAATTGGTCGCCGACCGGCCAGTATCGCTTCCTGCACTACGCCAAGATCTTCTGGGCGGCCAGCCTCGCCATCCTGCTGATCGTTCCCTCTGCCTTTGCGCCCATCGTCGCCCTTCTCGTCGCGGTGGCTACGGCGCTCGCTATCGGACCGCTCGCGGTGCTGGCGGTGGCGGCCTTTCTGATCGCCTCATGCGCCTTGGGATCGAAGCTGTTGCGCGCAAGCGGCGAACCGTCCCCGGAAAACCAGCTCTCGGCCACCATGCTGGGCATCGCGGTTTATATCTTTCTGATGACCTTCATGGCGCGGCTGCCCGTGAATTACCCGGCGGTTTATCTCACGCTGCTGGCGATTCCGGTGCTGCTCGATATCCGCGGCGTGGGGCGGCGTTTGGTGTCATGGGCTACCGCGCTCTTCCCATCCCGCCCGCGCTCGCGGCCCCAGGCGGCGGCCTTCGCGCTACTGGTGTTCGTGCTGGGCATGCACTGGCTGATCGTGCCCCAGCCTGAGTCCAGCGCCGACGGCTTGGCCATGCACTTGGCGGCACCGGTTAATATCTCCCTGCACCACGCCTTCACCTATCTGCCCGGCCGCATCTTTTGGTCCGCGATGCCTATGGGTGCGGACTGGTGTTACACCATGGTCTACCTGTTAGGCGGAGAGTTTGCCGCGCGGCTGCTCAACTTCGCGATGTTACTGCTGGTGGAGGCGTTGCTCTATCGCGTCGTGCGCCGTTTCGTAAGTCCGGCGATCGGATTCGTACTCCTGGCCCTGTTCGCCAGTACTCCGCTGGTGCAACTGGTCACTGGCTCGCTGTTAGTGGAAAATTTCCTGGCCGCCATGGTGGCTGGAATGGCCGTGGCGATTTGGCAGTTCGGCGACACGGGCCAGAGGCGCTATCTTTATGCCGCGGCCGTACTGGGCGGGACCACGCTGGCGATTAAGTTGGGCGGCCTGGCGTACATCGTGGCGGCATTGCCCGTCGCCGTCATCGAAGTGCGCCGCCAATGGGATCGCCTGGGTTCCAGGCCGGCGCTCTCCAGTGGCATCGCCGCCGCCCTGTTGCTGGCCGCCGCGCTGCCCACTTATGTGATCTCCTGGCGGCTGACCGGGGACCCCGTATACCCGTTCCTGAATCAGACGTTTCCGTCGCCGCTGGTGGACCGCACCGTATCGTTCGCGGACCCCCGCTATAAGCAACCCATCGCCTTCCGCGAGCCCTACGACTTGACCTTTCACACCAATCGTTACGGGGAAGGGCGGCCTGGCTCCCTCGGCTTCCATTACCTGCTGCTGGTGCCGCTGGGCGCGGTCGCGCTGCTGGCTGTCAGGCGCCGCCCCGCGTTGAGTGCGGCAGTGGTATCGTTCGGTGGCGCCCTGATTGTGCTCAAGTTCCTGCCCAATGACCGCTATCTATATCCGTCGCTGCCTCTTGTGCTGGTGCCGCTGGCGGCCCTGTTGGGATGGCTGGCGCCCGGCGCTCTGCGGCGCGCCTTGATCGCGCTGGCGGTGGGCTCGGTGCTGCTTAATGCGTGGTTCATGCCGTCTTCAAACTACTATCACAGCGATTTCTATGAGAAGGCTCCTCTCTCGCGGGCCATGCGCCAGGTGTACATCGACAAGCAGTCACAAATCCGCGAGGTCGGCGCATACATGAACCGCGTACACCCGGGTTCTCCGGTTTTCCTGGCTGATGGCGCCGATCTCGCCGCATTCAACGCCGAAGTCTATTCCAATGGTTGGCATCAGTTTAACGTGTTTATCCGCCTGCTGCGCGCCCGCGACGAGCGGGACATCGCCGATATCCTCGATCGATGGAACGTCCACTACGTGGTCGCTCCCAAGTCCAGCCTTGGAGTCACACTCTATCCGCCGGCTTTACAGGACCTTCTGAAGGATTGCGTCACTACGGAGTTCCAGACAACCTGGTTGTTCCTGGCGCGCATCGATAAGGACTGTCAGCACCAGCCGTCGCTTGTCCAGCCTGGCATATACGACGATTTCGATCCCGCCATCGCGTTTCAGGGGCACTGGATTCGGGACCAGGTATGGCCCCAAACGCACGCGCACACAGTAACCTACTCCAATGTGCCTGGCTCCGAAATCCGGTTTGCCTTTCAAGGCGACATGCTGACCTATACCTACACCAAGGCTCCCAATCGCGGACGGGCGGATGTCTCCATCGATGGCGCGCGCAAGGCGACCCTGGACCTCTATTCCGCAATCACGCAATGGCAGAGCAGCACTGTCTTCCGGGACCTCGGCCGCGGCCGCCATCTTGCGGTCATTACCGTGCTGCCGGACAAGAACCCGAAATCGTCCGATCGATTCGTCGACGTGGATGCCTTTGAGGTCCGATAGCGGTCATGCGCGCGGATAAGTTGAGCAGAGTACTGACCCTCGCCGCGGGACTGGCTCTGTTTGCCTGGTTCGTCTTCGTGGTTCGCGGCGGGCTGGCTTCCTGGTTCGACGCCGACGATCTGATAAACATTCACAGGTACTGGGTCAACCCGTGGTCCGTCCTGCTGCAGGCTAACCTGGCGTTCTGGTCGAGCTACTACCGCCCTGCCGGAGGCCTGTTCTACCTGTCGATTTACGACTTGTGGGGATTTAACCCGCTGCCCTTCCGGATCGCTGTGCTGGTCTTGCTTTCGGTGGATTTCGCGCTGCTGGCCGTGGTGGTATGGCAGCTTACGGGATCGCGCTGGAGCGCGTTGATAGCCTTGCTGCTGGTTGGCATCAACGCCTCCTTCTCCGCCGCGTACTTCGATACG
>JBEKPZ010000080.1:0-50289 GCA_049520215.1 Bryobacteraceae bacterium
AATTTCTTCTCGGAGGCTGATCTGCACTTGGATTCCTCTTAACCAGTATATACGCGCTCTTAGCGAAACAGAGTGCCGAGGCTTTCCTGCAGCCCCCTGAACGGAGTGGCAACGCAGTCCATGTATCCCAGCCCGGAGCCGGAGCTCGGCTGCACCGCCGCATCCGCGAGGATTGGGGGTTCCCCGATCCGCCCACGATGACCATGCAGGAGCGCTTCACGTCGCGCTATCGCGGGAAGCGTTACAGCTTCGGCTACGCCGCCTGCCCCAACCTGGACGACCAGCTGGCGATGTGGAAACTGCTGCGTCCCGAAGACATCGGCGTGCAGCTCACCGAAGGCATGATGATGGACCCGGCAGCCAGCGTCAGCGCGCTGGTGTTCCACCATCCCGACTGCGCGTACTTCACGGCGAGGCGAGGAAACCGAAGCGGTGATGGTGTAGGGCCGGCGACAGCGCAATTGCGCCATAATATAGAGGAGATTTTGCATGGCTGCGATCACTACCATCACCGGCGCCCAATTCGATGCCATGCCCTACGAAGAAGGCCGGCGCTGGGAGTTGGTGAACGGAGAGCTGATTTCTGTGTCCAGTCCAACGCCGCGTCATCAGGATATCGTGTTCGAGATATTGCTGGCGGTGCGGCGTTACCTCCAGCACCGCCTGAATCCCGACAAGGTACCAATACCTGGCGCCCCGGATATCGCCATCGAAGTTATTTCGCCAAGCGAGCGGGCCTCCGAGAGCCACGATAAGGTCCTCGCCTACCTGCGAAACGGAACCACGGAAGTGTGGCAGGTCTACCCGAAATCGCGAACGGTGCAGATCCATCGCGGAGAGGCCAGCCGCTCCCTCGAATGGAGCCAGCCGATCGAGACCCATTTGCTGCCCGGTTTCGCGTTGCACCTCGCATCGCTATTCGCCTGAAGCGAGGATTCTTCCCCAGTTTGACCGGCGACCCACTTTGGGGAAACCGCTCCCTGACGGTCGCGGCTCGGTAACGGTCGCGTTGATTTCGCACGGTTTACGGAGCCTCGTGCGTAAGCAAGCGGCTATGCGAGCAGGGCGCGGACGAACTTCAAGTTCCGCGTCATGTCGTTTTCAACGGATTTGGACGGGCAATCCGTCTCCAGATTGGCAAATCCCTGAAATCCGATATCGGTAATTGCCTTCATTACCGCCGGAAAATCGATTCGCCCTTCGCCCAGATAATGCGGGTTGTCCTTCAGGTGCATCTGGCAGATCCGCTGCGCGCCCAGCCACCGGATCTCCTTCACTACGTCGAAGCCGCCGTTGGAGGAGTTTCCGACGTCGTAATAGACCTTGACGGCCGGGGATCCGGCGCGCTCCATAATGCGCACGTTGTCCTCGGCTGAGATGGTGTCTTCTAGGCCCAGGGTCACGCCGGCTTTCTCGGCCGCGGGCGCAAGTTCCTTCAACACACCGGCCACGTAGTCCATTTCCGCATGGTTGGTGAGCGAGGCTTTGCCAAAGAACGGGAGCAGCACTACATCGGCCTTGAGGTTGGCGGTGATCGGGATGCTGTCCGCGACCCACTTTTGGGCCTGCTTATTGTCCTTCAGATGATCCACGTGCAGGATATCCAGGCAGGTGCCCGACAAAGCGATGCCGTGCTGTTTCGCGGCGGCCAGATACTGGGCTTGGATGGACGCGTCGTCCATGGGGAGCTTATCCGAGGCCGGTGTGCGCCCAAGGCTTACCTGCACCCCATCGAATCCAAGCTTGGCAGCCAAGGCCACAGCTTCGATCTTCCCGGTCATCTGGAGGTTCCAGTCGGTAACCCCGATCCGCGGACCGCGGTTGCGGGGAGCTGCGACGCGGAGTAACACTCCGCTCGCCAGCAGGCTTTCGAGAATCGATCTTCGGGTCATACCACTCCTTGAGGGTGGTGGCGCACTCAGACGCCGGCGCCGGCCACACGCTTGGCAACCGGGAGTTCGGCTTGCCGTTCGGCCAGCAACAGGCGGCGCAACGTCCGCAAATCATTCAAGATGCGGCGGCTGGTGGTGATGTGGAGGGTCAGCTTGGCCAGATTGTAGCTGACCAGTTGCAGCGCCTCTCTGCGGCGCTCGGCCCCCTCCGTGATGGCCACCTCGATGTCCGAATCCACATCCTGGCGGGCCTCTTCGATGGCTTCCGCGAGGAGGGCAACGTATTCTTGAGAACCCTCGATGCTGTCAAACGGCGTTTCAGGATCGTAGCTCACATATACCTCCAGGCACTACATCCGTGGAATGCCTCGTAACGTTCTCCTATTCTCGCACAAAAGCTTCGTGTCAATAGCTACCTCCTTGGGCTGGGGTGCTTATTAACCTGCTAATGCTTTTCGCGGATCGAGCCTAACCCATACTGGAAGCGAGAGTTGGCGTCCGTCAAAACATTAGACCAGTTCATAATCACCCCTTGGGCTTGGTTCGTACCATGACGCCCTAGTATCGCGTTTCCACAGATGGATGCGGGGAAGTCGCGTATACTGGTTCCAGGATTACAGATCGGAAGAGGACTGCGATGCGCGTGAGACTCTGGTTGCCGCTATTGACGGCAGTAATCGCCTCTGGCCAGACGATTAACACCTTTGCGGGAGACGGAACGGCCGGATATTTGGGGGACGCGGGACCGGCCACGCAGGCGGAGATCAACCGCGTGGTTGGACTGGCGACGGATGCGGCCGGGAACATCTACCTCGCCGACCAAAACAACAACGTGGTACGCAAGGTGGACACCCATGGCGTAATCACGACATTCGCGGGAACGGGCACCGCCGGATTCGCCGGGGATAACGGGCAGGCTGCGGCGGCGCAACTCAACGGGCCGCTGGGAGTGTGCGTGGCGCCCTCGGGCGCCATTTACGTGAACGACGAAGGCAATGGGAGGGTGCGCGCAATCTCCACCACGGGGATCATTACGACGGTAGCGGGCAACGGATCGACAGTGAGCAGCGGAGATGACGGCCCGGCCGTCGATGCGGGATTTGTGATTCCAATTCGCTGCGCGGTGGATTCGAGCGGCAACCTCTTCATCGTGGACCAGGGCGCATTCAAAATTCGGAAAGTGGATGGGAACGGCATTATCACGACCTATGCGGGCACCGGCGCGCAGGGCTTCTCCGGGGATAACGGACCGGCGACGCAGGCGGTGATGAACAACCCGACGGCGGACGCGGTGGATGCTTCGGGGAACCTTTATGTGTCGGACCAATTCAACCACCGCGTCCGGATGATCGATGCCGTCAGCGGGACGATTACGACGGTGGCGGGAAACGGAACCGGTGCGTTTGGAGGCGATGGAGGACCGGCGACGTCGGCCAGCCTGTACTACCCGGGCGAGATCGTGCTGGATCCAACCGGCGCGCTGTTTATCGTGGACGGCGGCAACAACAGGATCCGCAAAGTGAGTGGCGGCATCATTAGCACGGTGGCTGGAACGGGGAAGGCGGGCTACCTGGGCGATGGCGGGCCGGCCCTGCAGGCGGAGTTCAACAGCCCGTTTCCCATAACCCTGGACCACGCGGGAAACCTGTATGTGGGCGACGGCGTGTATCCGGGCGACCTTACGGACAACCGGGTGCGGGAGATTTCGGGTGCGGCGGCGGCTTCGGTTGCGCCCAGCATCGCGGCGGTGGTCAACGGCGCCAGCTATCTGCCCGGCATCGTGCCGAACTCCTGGATCTCGATATTTGGAAGCAATCTATCATCGGCCGGCGGTCTTTGGACCGTTGCCGACGGCCAGCTTCCTATCCAGGTGGACGGCGTGAGCGTATTAGTGGGAGGCCAGCCGGCCTATGTTGAATACGTCAGTTCGAAACAGATCAACGTGGTCGCTCCCAATATCGGCGCAGGCCCCATGCAGGTCACGGTCACCAACTCCGGCGGCACGAGTCCGGCTGTGACCGCCACTTCCGCGACTTATCAGCCAGCCTTTTTCCCGTGGCCGGATAACTACGCGGTAGCCACATACCAAGACTATACCTATGCCGTGAAGAATGGCGCCATCGCGGGCATGACCACGGTGCCGGCCAAGCCCGGAGATGTCTTGATCCTGTGGGGCACGGGCTTCGGGCCCACTACGCCTGCCGCGCCCGTAGGCCAGGTGGTTCCCGGAACCGCCACATACTCGACGACAGAGCTCCCGACTGTAACCATTGGCGGGGCCTCCGCAACGGTATATGGCGCGGCCCTGTCGTCCGGTTTCGCGGGCCTGTACCAGGTTGCCATCCAGGTGCCTGCATCGGCCCCCAGCGGGGATCAACCCATCGTGGCCACCATCGGCGGAGTTTCTTCGCCATTGAGCACGCTGATCAACATCCAGTGACATTGTGGGGCGGGCGTCTACGCCAGCAGCGGGCCTCCAGGCCCGCTTCCCTCAGACCGTAGCGAAGACTTGCGCCTGAAACACACTTAAGCGCGCGCCCGGACTCTGATATCCCTTGGTGCCGAGCCCGGCCTTCGCCGACAGAGCGCTCAGGAACTGCTCGCCGCTCCAGTTGCGGCGCTCCGCCACCTGCGGCAGCAGCAGCGCCTGGCGCGTGCCGCAATCGAGCGTCGCGCCGTGTTGGCCGATGCGAAACGCGTCGGCATCGCGGATCGGCTTCATGGGAGACAGAATCGAAATCTCGATATCGATTTCGCCATCCACGCCCAGCACGGTCGGAAAGCGGGGATCGTCCAAGGCCGCGCGAAGCGTCGTCTCCGGCACGTTTTCCGCGAGGCTCTCAAAACTCAGCCGGTTGCCCATGCAGCCCAGCAGACGTTCGCCCTGGTGCAGGCTGACGAATACCCCCGGCCTGCGCGAAAGGGCTGGCGTGATCTGGCGCGGCGGAATGGGACGGTGCTCGCCAGTGGCGCGAAGATGCCGCAGCGTCTCCCGCGCGCTTTCGAGCAAAAGGCTCCGTTCGGCGGCGTCCACCCAAAACGACTGCACCGGAAAGTAGCCCAGCGCACCATAGCTCACCGTGTGATCGTAATCGCCGGTGATGTCGCCGGATGTCTGGTAATCCAGCGTCTCCTGGAAAATCTCGTCTCCGGCCACGAATGCCAGCGTGCGCAGCCACAGCGCGATAGGCGCACGGCCGCACAGCGTGGCGCGGCTCTTCTCGATGGCCTCCTGGAAGAACTGTGCGTCGAGGCTGGCCACATCTTCCATGACGCCGCGGTCGAGTTGCCCCAGCCGCACGGAGATCTTCGAATCCGCGGGGAACGGCTGGTAGCCGAAGGCCCGCCCGTAATGCGTGAGATCGGAACTGACCAGGAACACCGTGTCCGGTCCGCACAAAGCGGCCAGTGTTTCCGCCGCCGCATCCCGCTCTTGAGCGTCCAGAGCGCCGACAAACAGCGGCACGACCCGGGGCTGCGACGCCGCGTGCTGCGCCGAATACTGCAGTAGGGGCAACTGGATCTCCACCGAATGATCGCAGATGCGGTCCTCCGCGACGAAGCGGAATGGCCGGCGGCTGGCCAGCCGCTCCATGGTCTCGCGGTCGACGCGAACCTCGCCCAACGGCGTTTCGTACTCATCGATATCCGGGATGCAGATTCCCGCCGGCCCGCCTCTGTGCGTGAACCCCAGGATAACGGCGCGCCGGGGCTGCTGCTGGCGGACATGGCGGTAGGCGGCGGCCGCCACGGCGCCGGAATACTGCAATCCCGCATGCGGCACCACGAACCCCAGCGGGTTCGCGAACAGCCATGCACCGGTTCTTTGCCTGGAACAATCGAACAAGTCGTCGAGCAGAAGCTCGAGATCCGTGCGGCAGCCCGGATACCACGCGCCGCCGTACGGTGTTACGTGCACTGCACTCATATGTCACCCGCACCTGGGCGAGCATAGCTCGCCGTGGTCTGTGGCTGGTGGATGGTGGCTGGTTCTGCGCCACACTCCCGCGATAGGCGTGGCGCAATCGGGACAACGCCCGTCTTCCGTCAGCCGGCTCCGTAACACTCGAAATCCGCGGCGCTCCACCACGGCCGCGCCGCACCCAGGGCAATGCGTGTCTTCCAGTTTGCCCAGTTGTCCCGGCAGGTTGCCGGCGTACACATAGCGAAGGCCGGCCGCTCGGCCGATCTCCGCCGCGCGCTGCAACGCGGCCACGCCGGTATTGCCCTGGCCAAGCATTTTGTAGTCTTCGTGAAAGGCCGTCACGTGCCAGGGAATGTCCGGCGAAATGCCCGCCAGGAATTCCGCGATGGCCGTCAATTCCTCCGCCGAATCGTTGAAGCCGGGCACCACCAGCGTCACGATTTCCAGCCAGAAACCCATCTGATGACTGCGGCGTATAGAGTCCAGAATCGGTCCCAGACGGCCGCCCAACTCGTGATAACGGCGATCGTCGAAGGACTTAAGATCCACTTTGTAGAGGTCCACCCAGGGCCGCAGATATTCGAGCACCTGGGGCGTGGCGTTGCCATTCGACACGAATCCGGTGACCAGGCCGGCCGCGCGCGCTTCCCGAAAAATCGCCACTGCCCATTCGCTGGTGATAAGCGGCTCATTGTAAGTGCTGACGACGCTGTGGGCGCCGGCCGCGAGCGCGGCTTCCACGATCTCGCGCGGCGCGATCCGTGTGAAATCCAGCGAAGAGCGAAAATCGCGCAAGGCCTGGGAAGTGACCCAGTTCTGGCAGTATCCGCAGTGCAGGTCGCAACCCAACATGCCGAAGCTGAGCGCGCGCGTTCCCGGCAGCGCGTGAAAGAAAGGCTTCTTCTCGATGGGGTCGGCGTGCAGCGCGCTCACATAGCCGTAGGGCGCGTAGAGCTTGCCGCCGCGGTTGTAGCGCACCTTGCAGACGCCCGCGAAGCCGGACGGAATCGGACAACAGTGGCCGCAGGCATAGCAGCGTACGCGCTTCGAATCCAGCGTTTCGTAGAGTTCCCCTTCGCGGACGTGCTCGGAAAGCCGTTCAGCCACGGTCTTCATATCAGACCTTCGACTGCCAAAGTCTATTATATCGCCGGGCGCCAACAGGCGTTACCGCGCCGCCGTCTTTTCCGCCGCGGGCGCGAATGTCAGTTCGCCTTGCGGGTCGACATCCACCAGAAGTTGCTGCCCGTCGCGCACCTCGCCCTTCAAGATCATCCGGCCCAGCGGCGTCTCCACCTTCTTCTGAATCGCGCGCTTCAGCGGACGCGCGCCGTAATGCGGATCGAAGCCCGTGCGCACCAGGTTCAGCCGCGCCGCGTCGGTGAGCGTCAGCGCAATGTGCCGGTCCGCCAGACGCGCCCTCACCCGCTCCAACTGGATCTCCACGATCTTCTTCAAATGTTCTTCCCCGAGCGCATGGAACACGATCACCTCATCCACGCGATTGAGAAACTCCGGCCGGAAATGGCGGCGCATCTCCTCCAGCACGGCCTCTTTCATCCGTTCGTACGCATCGCCTTCAAACCCCCCGCGATATTCCAGTATGCGCGCGCTGCCGATGTTGGAAGTCATGATCGCGATGGTGTTGCGGAAGTCCACTGTGCGGCCCTGGCCATCGGTGAGCCGGCCATCGTCGAGCACCTGCAGCAGCACGTTGAACACATCGTGATGGGCCTTCTCGATCTCGTCGAACAGCACCACCGAATAGGGCCGCCGCCGCACCGCTTCGGTAAGCTGGCCGCCTTCCTCATAGCCCACGTATCCGGGCGGCGCGCCGATCAGCCGCGACACCGTGTGCTTCTCCTGATACTCCGACATGTCGATGGTGATCATGGCGCGTTCGTCGTCGAACAGAAACTGCGCCAGTGCCCGCGCCAGCTCGGTCTTGCCCACACCCGTTGGGCCGAGGAAGATGAAACTGCCGATGGGACGGTTGGGATCCTTCAGGCCGGAGCGCGCGCGAATGATCGCCTCCGCCACGGCCGTGACCGCTTCATCCTGGCCGATGACGCGCTGGTGCAGTTCGTCCTCCAGGTGCAGCAGCTTCTGCATCTCGCCCTCCAGCAGCTTGGTCACCGGCACGCCGGTCCAGCGGCTGACCACCGCGGCGATATCTTCTTCGCCCACCTCTTCCTTGATCAGCGGCGACTGCGCCTGCTTCTTCGTGAACTGCTCCGACTCCACCTGCAAGCGCTTTTCCAGCTCTGCCAGCTTGCCGTACTTCAACTCGGCCGCGAGATTCAGGTCGTAGGCGCGTTCCGCCTTCTCCATTTCCACCTTGGTCTGCTCGATCTGCTCGCGCAGGGCGCGCAAACCGGTGACGGTCTTCTTCTCGGCCTGCCAGCGCGCCTTTAGGGCATCGCCTTCCGCCTTCAGGTTCCCGAGTTCCTTTTCGAGCTTCTTCAGCCGGCCGCGCGAGGCCGCGTCCTTCTCCTTCTTCAACGCCTCGCGTTCGATCTCAAGCTGCATCGTGCGCCGCAGGATTTCGTCCAGCTCCGCCGGCATGGAATCGATTTCGGTGCGCAGCTTGGCTGCCGCCTCGTCCATCAGGTCGATGGCTTTGTCGGGCAGGAACCGGTCAGTGATGTAGCGATTCGACAAGATCGCCGCGGCCACCAGCGCGGAATCCTTGATGCGCACGCCGTGATGCACTTCGTAGCGTTCCTTAAGGCCGCGCAGGATCGAGATGGTGTCTTCCACCGAAGGCTGGTCCACCCGCACCGGCTGGAAGCGCCGCTCCAGCGCGGCATCCTTCTCGATGTTCTTGCGATATTCGTCAAGCGTGGTGGCACCGATGCAGTGCAGCTCGCCGCGCGCCAGCATGGGCTTCAGCAGGTTGCCGGCGTCCATGGAGCCTTCGGCTTTGCCCGCGCCCACCACCGTGTGCAGTTCGTCGATGAATAGGATGATCTCGCCGGCGGCCTCCTGCACTTCCTTCAGGACCGCTTTCAGCCGCTCTTCAAACTCGCCGCGAAACTTGGCGCCCGCGATCAGCGCGCCCATATCCAGCGACACGATGCGCCGGTTCTTCAGCCCTTCCGGAACGTCGCCACGCACGATACGCAGGGCGAGTCCTTCCACGATGGCGGTCTTTCCCACGCCCGGCTCGCCGATCAGCACTGGGTTGTTCTTGGTGCGCCGCGACAGCACCTGGATCACGCGGCGGATCTCCTCGTCGCGGCCGATCACCGGGTCGAGCTTGCCCTGGCTGGCCAGTTTGGTAAGGTCGCGGCCATACCGTTCCAGGGCTTCGTAGGTGGCCTCGGGATTCTGCGACGTGACGCGCTGGCTGCCGCGCACTTCGCGCAGCGCCTGCATCAGCCGCTCGCGCGATGCGCCGTATTCGCGCAGCAGGCGTCCGCTGAAGCCGCCGTCGTCGGTCAGCGCGAGCAGCACGTGCTCGACGGAAATGTATTCGTCCTTGAGCTTCTTGGCTTCGTCCTCGGCCTGAGTGAGCATCCGGTTCAGACGCGCGGTGACGAAGATCTGGTCGGGCGCGCCGGATGGCCCGGACACCTTCGGCAGCCGGTCCAGTTCCTGCTCGAGCCGCGGACGTAGCGTGTCGATGTTGACCCCGGCACGGGACAGTATGGAACCGGCCAGGCCGCCCTCCTGTTCCAGCAGGCTGGCAAACAGGTGCTCGACATCGAGCTGTTGATGGCCGTAGCGGATAGCCTTGCTTTGCGCCGCGCGGACCGCCTCCTGGAGTTTTTCCGTAAAACGATTGATGTCCATACTTCTATTTTGGACCGCATTGAGCGGGTCAGGTGCGGGCCGGGCGCGTGCCTGACCATTATAAATTTGGAAGAACCATGGCAACCACAGAAATGGTGAGCGTCGAGGAATACCTGCATTCGAGCTTCGAATACGACGCCGAGTATGTGGAGGGGAGGATTGTCCCGCGTTCCTTGCCCCAAAAGCCTCACAGCAAGATGCAGGGCTACCTGCTCCGCATGCTTTGCCCGGTAGGCGATCCGCTCAGGTATGAGGTCTGGCCGGAGCAGCGCATACGCACTCAACGCGCACCGGCGCGTTACCGCGTTCCGGACCTGTGTGTCACCCAGGGCGAGCCATCCGAAGACGTCTTCACCGACCCTCCGTTCCTGTGCGTGGAGATTCTGTCTCCCGACGACACGGCTGTCGAGGTATGGGCCAAGATCCGCGAGTATCTAGCCTTCGGCGTGGCCTACGTATCGATCGTCGATCCCAACACCGGCACGGGAGAGATCCATTCGCCAGAGGGGACCGAGCGTGTGGAAAACGGGAGATTTCGCGCGGGTGAGATCGAGGTACAGTTAGAGGAGCTTTGATCGGCTTTCTTCCCACCATCGATCCCGAGGTCTGGCAGCGGTATCCGGAATACCGCGCATTGAGCGTGGTGGTGCGGGACTTCCGCCCGGAGCCGGGTGCGCCGATTCCGGCCATTCCGCTCGAGCTGCCCGCCTGGATGATGGAGCACCTGGAAGCCTGGCGCGCCGCTTTTCGGGCGTTCGGAGCCAATCCGAAGAAGACACCCTGCTCAGTGGAGGCCTTGTGGAAGCGTGTGGAGAAGAGCGGGGGCCTGCCCGCGATCAATCCGGTGGTCGATTTGTATAACGCGCTGAGTATCCGGTTCGGCGCCTGCTTCGGCGGCGAGGATCTGGATCGCTATGCCGGCTCGCCCCGCCTGGTTGTGGCGCGCGGGGACGAGCCGTTCGATGCGGTGCGCGACGGCGTGCCGGTCATCGAACATCCCGATGCCGGTGAGATGGTGTGGCGGGACGACCTGGGCGTTACCTGCCGTCGCTGGAATTGGCGCCAGTGCAAGCGAACGGCGCTCGGCCAAGACAGCCGGAATCTCTGGTTCATCATCGACCGCCTGCCGCCCATGCCTATCGAAGAGCTCTTGCGCGCCGGTGAGGAACTGGTCGCAGGGCTGGCCCGAATCTCTTCGGGTATCACGCATTCGGTCGATCTGCTCGAGCCAGCCCTCGATCCCTCAGGCCGGTGACGTGCCTGAAGCCTCTGGCCCGGTGTCCGCGGCCCGGCTGCCGCAGCGATCGCGCAATCCCTGCCGGAACGCTTCACGCTCCTCGGGAGTCATTTGCTCCCACTGTTCCATCATGCGGCGGCGCCCATGCTTGTTATCGCCATGCCCCCCACCGAGTCCTCCAACCAGGATCCTCGCCAGGATCAGCAGACCGAGCCCTTGCCAAAAGGTGATCGTCCGACCGTCGAAGACTGCCGGCACCAGCCAGTTCCACAGATACATCACGATAAAGCCGAAGAGCGCCACTGCCGCCAAGCCCGCCGGGGCTATCAAGGCCATCTTCATTCCCCTTCCCCACCGTTTCTTTCGCATATTATTCCTCCTCATGGTTTCAGATACTCGTCGTAGATGGCCTGCAGGCGCCGGCGCAGGTAAAGAACCGCATAGCGCTTGCGCGAGAGCAGCGTGTTCAATCCAACACCAGTTTCGCCGGCCAGTTCCTTGAAGCTCCGGCCCTCGATCTGATGCGCGATGAACACATCGCGTTGTTCCTCCGGCAGTTCGTCAAGCGCGGCATTCAGTTCCTGCAGCAACACTCTCCGCGCGTAGGCCGCTTCCGGTCCGGCATCCGGCGACGGCAAAAGGTCCTCCAGCGTGAGCACGCCTTCATCGTCCGCTCTCTCCGCCAGAGCGTCTCCGAGCGCCACGAGCCGCTTCCTGCGAAAAAAGTCGATGACCCGGTTCCGCGCTACGCGGTACAGCCAGGCGCCGGCGTGCTCTATCGGTTGCATCAACCGGTAAGCCTGCACTAACTCGTAAAGCACATCCTGCAGAATGTCCTCGGCATCGCCCGCGTCGGGCACGCGTTTCCGGACAAAGTTACGGAGACGGACACGCTCGCGGTAAACCACCTCGGAAATCTGCCGGTTTTGCTCCGCGGTCAGTCGCGGAATGTTCAACGCTTCCTCCATCCACTGTTGTAGACGATTTACCGGGTCCGAATATTGTGAGTCGGCCTAGAATAAAGAAGATGGAAACTCCCGAACAACTTGACGCAATGTTCCCGAAGCTGGACGATGCGCAAATCGCGCGCCTTGCGGCATTCGGCAACCAGCGGCGCGCGGAACCGGGCGAAGTGCTCTTCGATCGGGGAGATGCGGACCACGGCGTTTTTGTGGTGCTCGCCGGCAGTATCGAAGTCGAGAGTGTCGCCAACGGAGGGGAGTCCGTAATCCGTGTGCTGTTGCGCGGTGAGTTCACAGGCGAAGTGACCCAACTCTCAGGCCGCAGGAGTCTGGTGCGATGCCGCGCGCATGAAGCCAGCGCGCTACTCGAAATCGACCGGCCAGATCTGCGGCGCATCATGCAAACCGATGCCGAACTCGGGGAGACATTCCTGCGGGCGTTCCTCCTGCGGCGTGTGTATCTGATCGCGCATTCCGTGGGCGAGGCGGTACTGGTCGGATCCAGCCATTCAGGCGATACGCTGCGTCTGCGGGCGTTCCTCACGCGGAACGGTTATCCGCACACCTACATCGATGTGGAGAACGATGCCGGCGTGCAGGCTGTACTCGACCAATTCGCGGTGCGCGTGGCCGACATCCCGGTGCTGATCTGCGACGGGCATCTGGTGCTTCGCAATCCCAGCGACGCCGAAGCAGCCGCGTGCTTCGGAATGAATGCGGGAATCGACGAGGCCGATGTCTACGACCTGATTGTGGTCGGCGCGGGGCCGAGTGGACTGGCGGCTGCCGTTTACGGAGCTTCGGAGGGATTGAACGTGCTGGTCCTCGAAAGCACCGCCCCTGGAGGACAGGCCGGCGCCAGTTCCCTCATCGAAAACTACCTCGGATTCCCCACCGGTATTTCGGGGCAGGACTTGGCTAACCGCGCCTTTGTGCAGGCGGAAAAGTTCGGCGCGCAAATTGCGATTGCGCGCGCCGCCCGTGGGATCAAATGCGTCCGCCCTCCCTACACGGTCGAACTGGACGATGGAGGATCGGTGCAGGGCTGGAGCCTGATTGTCGCGGCGGGGGCCCAATATCGAAAGCTGGATCTACCCAACGTCGCTCAGTTCGAGGGCGCCGGAATCTACTATGGCGCGACCGCGGTGGAGGCCCAACTCTGCAGCGATGCCGAGGTCGCCATCGTGGGCGGAGGAAACTCGGCTGGGCAAGCGGCGCTTTTCCTCTCGGGACGGGCCAAGCATGTCTATATTCTGGTTCGCGGGGCAGGGCTGGCCAACACCATGTCACGATACCTGATCGCCCGGATCGAAGCGCGCCGGGAGATCACCGTCAAGCCAGGGACCGAGGTCGAGGCGCTGGAAGGCGGCACGCACCTCGAGCGCGTTCGCTGGCGAGATGCAAAGACAGGAACCAGTGAGATGCACGAGATTCAACACGTTTTCCTGATGACCGGCGCCAACCCCAACACGGCTTGGCTGAAGGGGTGCCTGGCGCTGGATGAAAAGCATTTCATTAAGACCGGCGCCGACCTGGGACTCGACTGGCCGGCAAGCCGTCCGCCTTATCTTCTCGAAACCAGCGTTCCCGGCATCTTCGCGGTTGGAGACATCCGGTCCGGAAGCGTGAAGCGGGTCGCCTCGGCCGTGGGCGAAGGATCCATGGCTGTTCAGTTTGTCCATAAAATCCTGGCTGGTAACGGGTCCGGCAGCGGGACGGGAGCGTCCCGCGCGGTCCAGGGGGACCGCCCCACCAAGGCGTAGTCAGCATAGGCTAGCCGATCCTACGGGTTCTTGCGCTCATCATTTTCTACATCGATCTCGAGCGCTTGGTCGGGCCACCAGCGGATCGCTCTCCTGGCCGAACAGGATGCTGAAAAAGGCCCTCGCCGGCTGAAGTCTGCGCCACCATCTGCCGCTAAGTGATTGATAACCGGTGGCACAGACTTTAGTCTGTGGCCTAGCTATAGCTAGGAGTTCCATCTGCTCAAGCCCGCTTCGTGACGACCGTGACGATCAGCAGCGCCGCGGCCCCGAGCGCGCACAGGATGGGGAACCAGTCGCCATAGCGCGTGTAGAACGTGCGTTCCTGGATATAGGTGAAGCCGGTGCGCGAGGCGGCTTCCACGGATAGAGGCAGCGTCCCGCGCAGACGGCCGGCGGGATCGATGGTGCCCGTTATGCCGTCATTGGTGGAGCGCAGTATCCAGCGCCGGTTCTCGGCGGCGCGCATGCGCACGATTTCCAGGTGCTGCGTGCGCGCGGCGCTCTTGCCGAAATAGCCGTCGTTGGAGATGTTGAACAGCACTTCCGCGCCGTCCGCCACGAAGCGCCGCACGAAATTGGGGAACACGGATTCGTAGCAGATGAAGGTGCCCAGTTTGTGACCGTCGATGGGCGAGACTACCACCTGCTTGCCGGGCGTGAAATCCCCCGCTTCGCTGGTGATGCGCTTGACGAAATCGAAAGGCCACGGAACGAACTCACCGAATGGCACCAGGTTGACCTTGTCATAGCGAGTGATCAGGCGGCCCTCCGGCGAGACCAGGATGGCGGAGTTGAGCGGCGCGCCTTGCGGCGTGTGGGCCACCACTCCCAGCAGAAGGTTGGTATTGGCGACGCGCGCGAGATCGGCGACATAGCCGCGGAAGCGCGGGTCTTCGTCATAGTAAAGCGGCGCAGGCACTTCGGGCCAGACCACCAGCGCGGGATGCTCGGCGCCGCCGGTCAAGACCGCGCGCAGGGAGAGCGCCGCCAGGTTGCGCTGCATGCGGTCCGCCGATTCCGCGGTCCACTGCTGGTCTTCGGATATGTTGGGCTGCACCAGGACGGCGGTGTCGTGACCGCGGCGTGCGTCGGGGAGCGGCGGCAGAAAGATGAGAAAGGGCAGGGGAAGCAGCCACAGCAGGTATAACCGCGGCCGTCCAAGCACCGCCAGCGCCATGGCGGTTGCCATCGCCATAAAGACGAACGACAGGCCGTAGACGCTGGTATAAGGGGCCAAACGCATGGGCAACCCCATGTCGATACCGGCATTTCCCAATGCCAGCCAGGCGAATCCGAGCGATCCGTGCGTGGCTTCGATCGAGACCCATAGTGCAGCCACGGCGGGCGTGGCCCACCACCTGCGCATCAGGATGCCGGCCAGCATCGCGAATACGCCCATGTGCAGCGCCTTGATCAGGCAGAAGAGCAGAAACGCGAGCCAGGCCAGCGGCGCGTTCAGGCCGCCATAGAAAGCCAGCACGCCCTGGATCCAGTAGCAGACGCCGAACCAATAGGCCACGCCCGCGATGTGACCCAGCAGAAAGCGGCGCCACGGACGAGGCTCGCGGGCCACAGCCACCAGCAGCGGCGCCAGCGCCACAGGCGCGCACCACACCAGATTGAAGCGCGGAAAGGTCAGGATAAGCAGGAGGGCTGTGGCGAGCGCTAGAAGATATTTCAATTTGCCGATCGCGCCTCGTCGCTGACCCGCTCTGCCATGTAGGAACTGCGCACCAGCGGCCCGCTGAAGACCATTTGGAAGCCGACGGACAGGCCGTAATCGCGGTACCGGTCGAACTGCCGCGGCTCGATGTAAGCGGTTACGGGCAGGTTGCGGCGCGTGGGTCGGAGATACTGGCCGATGGTGGCGACGGCCGTCCCGGCGGCGCGCAGATCGCGCAGCACGGCGTAGACCTCCTCTTCGGTTTCGCCGAGCCCGGCCATCAGGCCGGATTTGGTCAGGATTTCGGGCCGGTAGCGGCGCGCGAAATCCAGCACGTCGAGCGATTGTTGGTAATCGGCCTGGGGGCGCACGCGGCCGTAAAGCCGGGGCACCGTCTCGATGTTGTGATTAAAAACGTGCGGGCCGGCATCCAGGACGCGGGCGACGGCCTGCAGGTCGCCGCAAAAGTCGGGCGTCAGCACTTCCACGCGGGCGTCCGGCAGGGCGCGCCGCACCTGGCGCACGGTTTCCGCGAAATGCGCAGAGCCTCCGTCGGCAAGATCGTCGCGATTCACGCTGGTGATCACCACGTAGCGCAGGTTCATCGAGGCGGCCATGCGCGCGACGTTGGCGGGTTCTGCCGGATCGAGGCGCATATCCTGCTTGGCCGGAGAGCCTTTGGGCACCGAACAGAATCCACAGCCGCGGGTACACAGATTGCCGAGGATCATGAAAGTGGCCGCGCCGCGCGCGAAGCATTCGTGGATATTCGGGCAGCGCGCCGATTCGCAGACGGTGTGCAAATTGAGACGGCGCAAATCCGCTTTCAGGCGGTGCAGCGCTTCGTAATGCGTGGCACTCTTGCGGGCCCATTCGGGCAAGCGCGGCGGCGCGCCGCCGATATGGACCAAATCGGCGCTCACTTTTCTATCTTCTGACGAAACGGCTGGTAGCCGAGATGCTCGAGATCCGCTTTGGCCTGTCCGAGTTTGCCCAAGTCCGCGTACGGTCCCACCAGGACGCGCGTCTTACCCTGCGGACCGGGAGACAGCAGGGTTGGGAATCCTCTCTGCTTAAGCGTATGGGCAACGGTTTCGGCCACCTCCTGCTTCCCCGAGTAGGCTTGCAAGTAAGTCTCTCCCGGCGCGGGCTGGGCTGGCGGAGCCGCGGCAGGCGGGGCAGCCTCCGTCTTCGTCTGGGCCGGCTGTGCCGGTTGCGTAGTGGGCTGCGGTTCGGTGGCCGGCGTGGCGGCGCCGGCGTCATCCTTGGGCGGCTCCGCGACGGCCGCGGGCGGGCTCTGCTCCACGGGAGCGGACCCGGAGGCCGGCTGCGGGCGCGCCCCGGACGCCGTCACCGCACTGCTCTGATCGTGAGTCGCCAGTTGAGTGGTGGGCGTGGAGTTGCGGCCTACGATGTAGCCCATCACGAAAAATACCGCGAACAGGATCACCACAAGGAAAAACCCGCTGAGCAACTGCTTGTTGCCCAGCACCATTTCGAATTCGCCAGTCTCGCTGTTCTTCATGAGTTAGCCGGTTTGGATTGTTCGCCCAGCTTGGCAAGGGCCCGCTCCAAAGATGACAGTATATCGATTGGCAGAGGGAAAACGATGGTGGTATTTTTTTCGGTGCCGATTTCCACCAGTGTTTGCAGGTAGCGCAACTGGATGGCCACGGGCTGTTCCTGGATCACCTTGGCGGCCATCGACAGTTTCTCGGCGGCGCTGTATTCGCCTTCGGCGTGAATGATCTTGGCGCGGCGCTCGCGCTCGGCCTCGGCTTGGCGGCCGATGGCGCGGATCATCTGCTCGGGCAGGTCCACCTGTTTCACTTCGACCACGGTCACCTTCACGCCCCAAGGCGAGGTGTGCTGGTCGAGGATGGATTGCAGCCGCAAGTTGAGCTTATCGCGCTGGCTCAGAAGTTCGTCGAGTTCCACCTCGCCCAGCACGCTGCGCAGCGTGGTTTGCGCCAGTTGCGACGTGGCGTTGAGGAAATTGGAGACCTCCACGATGGCCAGGCGCGGCTCGAGAACCCGGAAGTAGATTACAGCGTTCACCTTGACGGTGACGTTGTCGCGCGTGATCACGTCCTGCGGCGGGACTTCCAGAGTTTCGATGCGCAACGAAACGCGCACCATGCGGTCGATAGGCGCGAAGACCAGAACGATGCCCGGTCCTTTGGGTTGATCCAACAGGCGGCCCAGCCGGAAGATGACGCCGCGCTCGTACTCGCGCAGGATCTTGATGGAAGAGATCAGGTACAGCACCACGATGATGATCACAATCGTGGTGAAGCTGGTGATGTCGATCATGTTGAGGCTCCGTTGGGCGGGGGAACAGGTTCCACCGTGAGTTTGAGTTGACTGATGGCAACGACGCGCACAGGGCTGCCGGCGGCGACGGGGGACGGCGCCATGGCATTCCAGTATTCGCCGCGGACAAAGACCTTCCCTTCGGGCGCCAGCGGCGTAACGGCCGTGCCCGTTTCGCCGAGCATGCCTTCGCTGCCGGTGACCACTTTATTGCGGCGCGCGCGCAGCACCAGCGAGAGCAGCACCATGGTGATGAGCGAGAAAGGCAACGCCAAGGCGATGGCGGTGGACAGATGAATGCGCATTTCGGGCACGGGACTGTCGATCAGCATCACCGCGCCCAGCACCATGGACAGCGCGCCGCCCGAGCCGAGGATGCCGTGCGTGGCGAATTTCGCTTCCAGGATAAACAGCATGAAAGCCAGCAGCAGCAGCGCCGCGCCCAACCAGTTGATGGGCAACACCGAGAGCGCGGAGAGGCCCAGCAGGGCCATGATCGCTCCCAGAATGCCGGGTACGATCAGGCCGGGCGAAGTGAACTCCACGTAAATGCCGAGTGCGCCCAGCACCAGTAGAACCAGCGCCAGGTTGGGATCGCTGATGGCGGACATGATTTTCTGCCGCCAATTTCTTTCGTAGACTTCGATGACGGCGCCGCGCGTGTGCAGCACCACGCGGGTTCCATCCAGGCGCGCGATCTCGCGGCCATCCAGTTTGTCGAGCAGATCGCGCTCGTCGTTCGCCACCAGTTCGATCAGGTGGTTGTCGAGCGCCTCTTTGTCGGTGAACGACTGGCTCTCGCGAATGGCTTTCTCGGCCAGCGCGCTGTTGCGCCCGCGCTTGGCCACGATGCTGCGCAGCGAGGCCGATGCGTCGTTCTCGACCTTCTGCTTCATGATGGCATCCATCTCGCCGCCAATCAGCACGGGATGCGCCGCGCCGGTATTGGTGCCCGGCGCCATGGCCGCGACGTCGCCGGCCTCCAGGATGAAGAAACCCGCGGAGGCCGCGCGCGCGCCGCTGGGTCCCACGTAGGTGACCACCGGCATGGGCGCGGCGACGATTTTTTCGATCGACTCGCGCATGGCGTCCATGAGGCCGCCGGGCGTATTCAAGCGCACCAGCAGCAACGCGGCGTTTTCCTGTTTGGCTTGTTGGATGGCGCGCGAAAGGATCTCGTCGGTTACCGGGTGGATCATGCCATCCACGTCCACGGCCAGCACCCGCGGCGCCGCGGCCTTCGAACCCGCTGCCGTCAGCGCCAGCAGCAGCAGACTTGCCAATCGTGATCGCACGCTAACATTAATATACCTCCATTTAGACGTGATTGTCTGAGACGTCACGGACGTCGAAATTGTGATGGAATTGATAAAAACTTTTTACGGAGCGAGCCGCGAAGTCTGCTAAAATTAAGGAACCAAGCTCAAATTAAGGGAGAAGAAATACCTTGTATGGCAACTAAAAGACGTACTAGTTCCGAGCCTGCAGTGTCTTCCGGCGCCGCTCCGGCGCGCGCCAAAAGTACGGTAACACGTAAGCATAGGAACTCCAGCGTGACAGAGAGATCCGAGAGTATTCCAGCCCCCACGTCCGCGGCAACAATACCGGCCTTCAGCCCGACGCTCGATGAAATAGCCCAACTGGCATATTCCTATTGGGAAGCGCGCGGCTATCAAGGCGGCTCTTCCGAACAAGACTGGCTGCGCGCCGAGCAAGAGTTGCGCGCCGGCCTGACCATGTCAGTCGCAAATTCGATCGGGTGAACAAAGTCGGGACCGAAGCCCTTCTGACTTCTGTCTTCTGACTCCTGACTTCTTCTTTAGGTCAAGTTACTTATATTTGCGCAGAACGGCTAGAAGGCGGCCCTGTATCTGTACGTCCGCGGCTGGAACTATGATTGGCTGCAGGGCGGCGTTGGCGGGCTGTAGCCGAACCTTGCCCCCCGGTTCGCGGTAAAAGCGTTTAAGGGTTGTCTCTGCGCCTTCTACGAGCGCTACCACGATTTCGCCGTCGCGCACTTCGTTCGCGCGCTCGACCAGGACCATGTCTCCGTCGCAGATATGGTCGCCGATCATGGACTCACCGCGCACTTCCAGCGCGAAGGTGCCGGGGTGTCCCACGAAATCGGCGAAGCTTAGCGTGGCGCGCTGCTCCACCGCCTCCACCGGTAGTCCGGCGGCGATGCGGCCCAGCAGCGGGATTTCCAGCGCGGTGGCATCCCGATGGCGGCGATTCTCGTGCACGTATTTGGGGCCTAACTCCAGCGAGCGGCTCTGGTTGAAGCCGCGCTTCAGATAGTTCTTGGTGGTCAGCGCGGAGATGTGCTTGTGCACCGTGGCGAGCGAAGCCAGGTTCAGGCCTTGCGCCAGTTCTTCGTAACTGGGGCTATAGCCGTTCTCGTCGACGAATTTCGCAATCAAATCGAGCACTTGCTTTTGGCGGCGGGTTAAAGCCATAGGGTCTCCTCTGTTTTATTGTGGGCGAAGAAAAAGGGAAATGCAAGTGGGGCAGGATGGCATCCTGCGCGCCGATTGCCAATCGGCGCCAACGCCCCGACGGGTCTGGAGACCCGCTGCAAGGCGTGGACACCTGCCCCACTACTTCTGCAACGCCGCCCGCGTTTCCCGCAAGGTGTTGGTCAGCGATTCGCGCGGCAGAGTGGTGATGATCGGCTCAACCAACCAGCCCAGACCGGCCGGTATGCCGCGCGTCAGCGAGATGGCTTCACACTCCACGTATACGCCGCCGTCGCGTTGCTGGAATCTCCAATAGGAGTACAACCGCCACAGAAATCCATCATCCTTGCCCGGCGGCAAAATGCGCTCGTCCGGTTTGCCCTCATTCCGGACTTGCGCGATGCGCGTGCTATAGGCGCGGCTGTGGCAGCGGCCGCCATCCAGCGGAAAATAGCGAACGTCGTAATTGGTGTCCAGGATCACGGTGATGACTTTCTGTTTCATGAGCCGCAGGTACACCTTGAAATCGTTTCCGTGACGGCTGACCAGGCGCGAAGCCAGCACCTCAGGCTTATAATTGTCTTGATTGTGGTCGTAATCCTGGATGAGCGCGAGAGTCTTCCCCAGCGTGACACCCGGAACGAATACCGCACCGATCCAATCGTGGATCAACCCGCCAGGAACCGCAATGGTGTCGCTGCCGCTGCGATTCTCGATTGCCAGTTGCCCCTGGAGGACCCGATCCGCGCGCGGCTTTTCTTCATCCACCCACAGGAATCTGCCGCCGGGCGCCAGGCGTCGCTCCAGGCGCGCTTCGGTTTCGCGAATGTACCGATCGAACGCCTGCACCGTTTCCGGCTTCAAATCCACCGCCCGCGCACCGGAAACCGAGAGGGCACCGACGACCAACGCGGCGGCCAGTCTCATCAGGGCTCTCCTTGGCCGCGCACGTAGACGGTGCGGGTGGGAAAAGGCATATCGATCTTCTCCTGGCGCAGGCGCTTCAGAATGCGTTTCCTCAGTTCGGCGCGCACGCGGAACTGATCGGCGAATTCCGCCACGCTATACCCTAGGTTGAAGCCCAGTGCCCAATCGCCGAAGCCCGGATCGAAGCTCACGCCGGGCGCCGGGTCGGCCAGCATGCCGGGGATTTCGCGCGCGGCGATCTGGGCTTCTTCGAGCAGCACGCGCTCGACGCGGTCGGGGTCGCAGTCGTAGGCCACCCCAATCTGAATCGACACTCCCATGCGCTTATCCGGCAAATAGAAATTGGTGACGATGGCCTGCCCCAGTTTGCTATTCGGGATGATGATCATGTTGTTTGCCAGCGGCCTGATGGTGGTGCTGCGCCAGCCGATATCGGTGACGTAACCTTCCTCGCCGCTGCTGAGGCGGATGTAATCGCCCAGCCTCACCTGGCCGGCTACGGCCACATAGAATCCAGCGAACAGGTTCGAGAGAGTATCCTGCAAGGCCAGCGCCACGGCCAGGCCGCCGACTCCCAGGGCCGTCAGAATGGGTGTGATCGAGACGCCCCACAAGTTGAGCAGCACCAACAGGCCCAGGATCACCACCGCGAGTTGCGCGAGCGTTTGGGTCAGCGTGGTGACCGGCAGCGCCCCTGGAATGCCGCTGCCGTGCAACCGGATGAGGCCGCCCGCCAGGCGCGAACTGACCGAGGTGAGCGACAGGATCCATAGCGCCAGCAAGATGCGCCCGATCCACATTGTCGCCCGCGGGGGCAATTCCGACGATTGCATGGCCAGGTGCGTACCGAGTATCAGCACCCAGATCATGAACGGACCCTTTACGGCATTGATGACGATCTGGGCTGTGGGACCCTTGCTGCGCGCCGCCCAGGGACGCAACAGGCGCACTATCAGGCGCTTGGCGGCGTAGCCCAACGCCAGCGTCAGGGCCAGGACGCAAAGGGGGACGATCAATTGCTCCCAGTGTCGCGCCAGAAAGTGTTGGACCGGGGCCATTCCGTTCATCTCAGCTTCCATCATACCCGCGCGCGCGCTTTCCTCTGCACGCGGCAAGGTTCGAGTGCGTCAATCGTATGTGCGGACGTTTCCCATTTTGTTGGCTTTGGCGCTGACCACCGGCGCATGGGCGTCGGAAGCCTCCAAACTCTACAACGAAGCGCGCAAGGCCGAGAAAGCCGGCCAGGTGGCGCGCGCCTATCTGCTGTATTCGGAGGCTGCGGCGCTGGAGCCGGACAACCACCTGTATTGGGGGCGCAGCCTTGCTTTGCAGACAGGCGCGGCGTTGCAGCAGTCCAAGGCGACGCCACCCGTGGCAGCGGCGGAAGCGGTCGCTTTGGCCGCCGATTCGCCCAAAGGGGACGCCGCGGCGGAAGCGGATGAGCCGGCGCTGATTGCCGCCACCGCGCAAGACCTGGCGGAGGCGCGCAAGCCTCTGCCGCCCACCAAATTGAGCGCCGCGCCGGGCCTTAAAGATTTCAGTCTGCGCGCCAACGCCAAGACCCTGTTCGAAACCGTGGCGCGCGCCTACGGACTGGACTGTGTTTTCGATGGAGGCTATCAGGCCACCCAGATTCTCCGCTTTCAGATGGATCAAGCCGATTACCGCGAAGCTTTGCATGCGCTTGAGGCAGTGACCAGCTCGTTTATCGTGCCGATCTCCGATCGCCTTTTCATGGTGGTGAAAGATACTGCGCAAAAGCGAAAAGAGGAGGAGCCCTACGCGGCGGTGATCGTTCCCGTGCCGGAGCCCACCACGATACAGGATCTGACCGCCATGATTACCGCCGTACAACAGGCGTGCGGCATCCAGAAGGTCTCCTGGGATAGCCACTCCAGCATCGTGGTGATACGGGACGCCGTCTCGAAGGTCATACCGGCGCGGCAGCTTCTCCAGGACCTGCTTTATCCGCGCGCGCAGATCATGTTGGAAATGGACTTCCTGGAGGTAAACGATAGCAACGTGTTGAACTACGGCCTGCCGCTGCCGAGTTCGTTCCCGGTGGCTTCCTTCAGCACCTTCATGAATAACGTGCCGCAGCTCGCTTCGAACATCTCCGGCATGCTGCGTTTTGGCGGCGGGGCGGCTCTGATTGGCATAGGCATCGCGAACCTGCAGTTGGTGGCGTCGCTTACGCGTTCCGACAGCAGGGTTTTGCTGCATTCGAGCGCCCGCTCGGTGGATGGGCAGCCGGCCACCATCCACGTCGGTCAGAAATATCCAATCATGACCGCCGGCTATTTCGGCCCGTCCAGTTTTAGCGGACCGGGCGCCTACACGCCGCCGCCTTCGTTTACCTTCGAAGACCTGGGCCTTTCCCTCAAGGCCACGCCCCACGTGCACGGCACCGAGGAGGTGACCCTGACCGTGGAAGCCGAATTCAAGGTACTGGGGGGCACGGCCTCGAACGGGATTCCAATCATCTCAAACCGGTCTCTGAAGTCGGACGTGACGCTCCAGATGGGGGAATGGGCGGTGGTTGCGGGACTGATCGACGATGAAGACGCCCGCAGCATTGCGGGCATTGCGGGAGTGGCCGGCATCCCGGTGATCGGACCGCTGACAAGCAATGTCACTCATAACAGCAGCACGGACCGGGTGCTGATCCTGCTGCGGCCCACGCTGCTGACTCCGCCGCCGGACAATTCGTTGACGCACGTTTACCGGATGGGCGCGGAGCTGCGGCCGTTAACGCCGCTATAAGAAGACAGAAGTCAGAAGACAGAAGTCAGAAGACAGCCCAGCCACCCCTCAGGACCACCGATTCCGCCACGAATTGTGGGGCGGGCAATTCTGCCCGCAGCCGGCTTTTAGTCGGCTTGGCCGCCTGAAAGGCGGCTGCGGCCAAGATTGGCCGCCCCACAACCAGGCTCCTGTGGAATCATCGGGTTGGAGGGGAGTCACAGACCAGAAGACGGAAGCCAGTGTTATTCTGACTTCTGACTTCTTCTAACCCAAGTTCGTCACGGGATCGATGATTCCAGAAGTTTTGAGGCTTCGGACGGGAGCAAGTGACGTGTCTGCAATGGCGGGTTTTGAAAATGGCGATGTAGTGTAGACCTACCCTCTTGTGCTACGATTGATCCAGAATGTTTTTGCGGCCGAACCACCGCAGCAAGGACGGCAAGGAGCATACCTACTGGTCGCTGGTAGAGTCGGTACGCACACCCGATGGGCCCCGTCAAAGAACGCTTTGTCATCTGGGCGAATTGAACGGTTCGGACCAGGCGCGCTGGCTGAGGACGGTGGAGGTCTTCCATGAACAGGGTGAAGCGCAGCAACTGAGGCTATTGCCAGCGCACACGAAGCAGCCCGCGGACGATCCGTACGTGGCACGTGTCTTGGTCAACCGGGTGCGGCTGGAAAGGACGCGCCAGTTTGGCGCCTGCTATCTGGGGCTGGATCTCTGGCGACGCCTGGCGCTGGACCGCTTCTTCGAGCAGGCGGTGGATGACGATCCTGCCGATGTGCCCTGGTCGCGCGTGGCCGCGGTGCTGGCGATCAACCGGTTGTGCGATCCGGGGAGCGAACTGGCCGTCGAACAGCGCTGGTATCCATCGACGGCGCTGGACGATCTGCTGGGCATCGAAGACGGCAAGATCAACGACACGCGCTTGTATCGTTGTTTGGATCGCATCCTGCCGCACAAGACCAAGCTGGAACGGCACCTCAAGGAGCGCTACGGCGCTTTGTTCGAAGCCGCGTTCGACGTACTGTTGTACGATCTGACGAGCACGTATGTGGAGGGTGCGGCGGAGAAGAATCCGATGATGCGCCGCGGCTATTCGCGGGATCACCGTGCGGACTGCGAGCAGATGGTGATCGCGCTCATCGTCAATAGCGAGGGCTTCCCATTCAGTTATGAAACGTTCGACGGCAACCGCGCCGACGTCTCCACGATGGAGGCCATTCTGCGCATGGTCGAACGCAAGTACGGCAAGGCGCGCAGGGTCTGGGTGTTCGATCGCGGGATCGTGAGCGAGGAGAATCTGGCGGCCATCCGCAAACGCGGCGGGCAGTATCTGGTGGGCACGCCGCGCAGCCAGATGAAGCGGTTCGAAGCGGAACTGTCGCAAGACGACTGGACGCGGGTACGACCGGAAGTGGAAGTGAAGAAGGTAGCCATTCCACGGGGCGAGGAAACTTACATTCTGTGCCGCACAGCGGGCCGCAAGGAAAAGGAGCAAGCCATCCGAAACCGTTTTTCCAGCCGCATGGAGAAAGCCCTGCAGGGTCTGCAGAAGACCATCGCGCAGGGGCGGCTGAAGGACCGCCATAAGATGGAGCGGCGGCTGGGGAAGATTCAGGCCCGGCATCCGTCGGTCAACGATCTTTATGAGGTCTCTTTGCGCGACACCGCCGAAGGCGTGCGTTTATCCTGGCAGATCAAAGAAGACCGCAAGAACTGGCGCGAGTCGCGCGAGGGCGCCTATCTGCTGCGCACCAATCTACAGGCGGACACGGCCGAAGAGATGTGGGCCAAGTACATGCAGTTGACCGAGGCCGAAGCGGCCTTCCGGGCGCTGAAGAGCGAGCTTGCGATTCGACCGCTGTTTCATCAAAAGGAGTCGCGCGTCAAAGCGCATGTGATGGTAGCGTTCCTGGGGTATGCGCTCTGGGTCACGTTGAAACATCTGCTCCGGCGGCGAGCGGCGGTGGAGCCGAAGCCATCGGTGAGCGGAGTCGAAAACGCTCAGCCATTCTCACCGATGAGGACACTCTCGCTGCTGTCCACGCTGCAGAGCGCCGACATTGTCCTGCCCACCACCGATGGCCGCGAGATCCGTCTGCGACGCATCACCGAACCCACGGCCGAGCAGAAATCATTGCTTCAGCAACTTAGGTTGAGCCTTCCGGACCGTCTGGAATTCAACCGGGCATGTAGTGTAGACTCGGCCACTGCCTAGGCTGATTCTTCAGTACTTAGCTGATTTTCGGCGCCTACCGTGACGAACTTGGGCTACGCTCCACAATTCACGCACGGCTCGCCGGTGCGCTGGTAGACGCGGTGCTCGAATTGGAAAAAACCGCGGCGCCCTTCGGCGTCCACATAGTCGGAAATCGAGGACCCGCCTTTCTCGATGGCCTGCGTCAGCACTTCCACGATCGCCTGGTGCAGCCGCTTGACGCGCTCCGGTCGTAATTTGGCGCCTATCGCCAGCGGATGAATCCCCGCCCGGAACAACGCTTCGTCGGCGTAGATGTTGCCCACGCCGCCGACGAAGTGCTGATCCAACAGCACGCTCTTGATGCGGGCCTTGCGCCGCTTGAGCCGCGCGGCGAACTCCGCAAGCGTTACCTCCAGCGGCTCCGGACCGAGTTTCTCCACGCGCGCAGGCAATCCGAGGCTGACCTCGATCTTCCCAAACTGACGGGGGTCCTCGTAACGCAGCACGCCCCGGTCGAGGTTCACGACCGCGTGCGTATGGCGTCCGGGCGTGCCGCCCAAAAGGAGCTTGCCGGTCATGCCGAGGTGCACCACCAGGCAGTGCCCGGCATCCAGTTCGATGACGATAAACTTGCCGCGCCGCCGGATGGCGCGAATGCGCCGGCCAGCCAGCATCGCGCTCATCTGGTCGGGATCGCCGCGCAGGATGCGCGCACAAGTGAACTCGGCGGAGACGATGCGCCGGCCGACGATGCGGGCGATCGACCGGACTACGGTTTCGACTTCAGGCAGCTCAGGCACGTTCCGGCACTTCGAGCAGGATATCGTCGCCGTTCACTTGCACGGCGAAGATAGGGACCTTCTGGCTGGGATCGAAATCGTTGGCCCCGGTCTGGCAGTCCCACTCCCAGGCATGCCAGGGACACACCACATTGTTGCCGTGCAGGGCGCCCTGCCCCAGCGGTCCGCCGCGGTGCAGGCACGTTCCGCCGATGGCGGTGACGCGTCCGCCCACGTTGCACAGGGCATAGGTATCGTTGCCCACCGTGACCTCGGTGAGGGAATCGGCGGGCAGTTGCGAGAGATTAGCGACTTTGACGAGTGACATTAGCTCAAACCATTCTACTGGCTCTTCCGGGTCTTTGGTAGGCGGCTGTTGGAATCTGAGCGTTTCGCTGCATGCGCGGATTTTCGTGGGGCAGGCCCACGGCCTGCGGCGGCCTCTCAGGCCGCCTCTTTTGGTTGCGGCTGTGCTGCACTGTGGGGCACCGTCGAAAACACACTGGAGGGCGGCCAATCTTGGCCGCAGCCGGCTTTTAGGCGGCCAGAGCCGGCTGAAAGCCGGCTGCGGGCAGAATTCCCGCCCTCCACTTGGTTTCATCACATTTGGTGGCCCCTAGGGCCATGAAGACAGCATGGTAAGCTGCGGCCGATTGTCAATCGGCCTACAACCGAATTGCGAGCAGGGCGAGCCTTCGCGCCGCCCCGTTATAATTAGGCATGCCCACCAATAGTTTCGGAGCCGCGTCCAACCTGCGCGCCGGCAATACCGATTACCGCATTTTTCGCCTGCGCAGCCTTGAAGAACAAGGCGTCGGCGACGTCGCCCATCTACCCTTCACCACCAAAATCCTGCTGGAAAACCTGCTCCGCCAGGAGGATGGCCGCCGCGTTACCGCCTCCGATATCGAATATGTCGCGCGTGGCGCGAGCGGGTCCGCCGCCAAAGAGATCAGCTTCATGCCCGCGCGGGTGCTCTTGCAGGATTTCACGGGCGTGCCCTGCGTGGTGGATCTGGCCGCCATGCGCGACGCGCTGGCCGCTATGGGCGCTGATCCCAAGCGCGCCAATCCGCTGCTGCCCGCCGACCTGGTGATCGACCACTCCGTGCAGGTGGACGCCTATGGCAGCGCGGAAGCATTCGGGATCAACGCGCTGCTCGAATTCCAGCGCAATCGCGAACGCTACATCCTGTTGCGTTGGGGCCAGACGGCGTTTCAGAATTTCCGCGTGGTGCCGCCGGATACGGGCATCGTGCACCAAATCAATCTTGAATACCTGGCCTCGGTGGTTTTTCGCCTGCAAACGGCGAACGGTTGGGAAGCGTATCCCGACACGCTGGTGGGCACGGACTCTCACACCACGATGGTCAACGGGCTAGGCGTGCTCGGTTGGGGCGTGGGCGGCATCGAAGCGGAAGCCTGCATGCTGGGCCAGCCCGTCTCCATGCTGCTGCCGCCGGTAGTCGGGTTCAAGCTGCACGGCCGCATGCCCGAAGGTTGCACGGCCACCGATCTGGTCCTGACCATCACCCAGATTCTGCGCAAGAAGGGTGTGGTGGGCAAGATCGTCGAGTTCTACGGCCAGGGCCTCAGCGCGTTGAGCCTGGCGGACCGCGCTACGGTTGGTAACATGGCTCCGGAATACGGCGCTACGGCCGGCTTCTTCCCGGTGGACGCCGAGACGCTCGCATACCTGACCTTTACCAATCGCGATGCGAGCCTGGTCGAACTGGTGGAAGCGTATACCAAGGAGCAGGGCCTCTTCCGCACCGACGCCACGCCCGATCCGGTGTATGCGGAAAACGTGGATCTGGATCTGGCTACGGTCACGCCGTCGATGGCCGGACCGAAGCGTCCGCAGGATCGCGTGAATCTGCCCGATGTGAAGAAGAACTTCGAGGCGGCCTTCGGCAGCGCGCACAAGCCTGTGGCAATCAACATGAATGGCGGCGCCATGCTCGATAACGGATCGGTGGTGATCGCCGCCATCACCAGTTGCACCAACACGTCGAATCCGTCCGTCATGCTCGGGGCCGGCCTGCTGGCCAAGAAAGCCGTGGAGCGCGGGCTCAAGCCCAAGCCGTGGGTGAAGACCAGCCTGGCGCCCGGCTCCAAGGTGGTTTCGGACTATTACCGCAAGGCGGGCTTGACGCCGTACCTCGAAGCGCTCAACTTCCACCTGGTCGGTTACGGCTGCACCACGTGCATCGGCAATAGCGGGCCGCTGCCCGAGGCTGTGGCCGAAGCCGTGCAGAAGGAGAACCTGACGGTGGCGGCCGTGCTCAGCGGCAATCGCAATTTCGAGGGCCGCATTAACGCGCAGGTGAAGGCGAATTACCTGGCGTCGCCGCCGCTGGTGGTGGCCTATGCGCTGGCCGGACGCATCGATATCGATCTGACCACCGAGCCGCTGGGGGAGGATTCCGCGGGCGCGCCGGTATATCTGCGCGACATCTGGCCCACCGACGAAGAGGTGCGCGAGACGGTGCGCACGTCAATTCGCCGCGACATGTTCCAGCACGAATACGAGAAGGCTTTCGAGGGCGACGCCAATTGGCGGACCATGCCGGTGCCCACGGGCGATATGTTTGTGTGGGACCCGCAGTCCACTTACATCAAGCGCCCGCCGTATTTCGACCACATGGTGGATCCCGAAACGTCCGTGCAAGACTTGCGCGCCATGCGCGTCCTGGCGCTGCTGGGCGATTCGATCACCACCGATCATATTTCTCCCGCCGGTTCCATTGGCAAAGACACTCCGGCGGGCCGCTATCTGATCGCGCAGGGAGTGCAGCCGAAGGATTTCAACTCCTACGGCGCGCGGCGCGGCAATCACGAGGTGATGGTGCGCGGCACGCTGGCCAATGTGCGGCTGCGCAACCAACTCGCGCCGGGGACCGAAGGCGGCTGGACCCAACATCTGCCGGATGCCGAACAGATGTACATCTACGATGCGTCCATCCGGTACCAGCAGGAAGGCGTGCCGCTGCTGATTGTGGCGGGCAAGGAGTACGGTTCCGGCTCGTCGCGCGATTGGGCCGCTAAGGGTGTGCTGCTGCTGGGTGTGAAGGCTGTGATCGCCGAGAGCTTCGAGCGCATCCACCGCACCAACCTGGTGGGCATGGGGGTGCTGCCGCTGCAATTCCTGGATGGCGAAAACGCGGCCAGCCTCAAACTCACCGGGCGCGAGCAGTACAGCGTCGAGGGCGTCAAGGAAGCGCTGAGCGGCGCGGCGCGGCGGGCTCGCGTGCGCGCGGACGACCAGACTTTCGAAGTCATCGTGCGGGTGGATACGCCGCAGGAAGTCGAATACTACCGGAACGGCGGCATCCTGCCCTACGTGTTGCGCCAGATCGCCGCAGCCCTCTAGTTAGTTAGGCTCGCATAATACAGTGACAGGCAGCCTGGACCTTGTACTACTGTCCATCAGTTTCTTCGCGCGCCGCGACGAATTGTGGGGCAGGCTCCCAGCCTGCGGCGGCCTCCCAGGCCGCCTCTTCCCCCCTCCGTTTGCGGCTTGCCGCAATGTGGGGCGGGCAATTTTGCCCGCAGCCGGCTTTCAGCCGGCCCGAGCCGCCTAAAAAGGCGGCCGCGGCCAAGATTGGCCGCCCCACAACAGCCCCGATACGCGAAACTCAATGGTGCCAGGGCAGACCCTGAGGAAGCAAGACACATGCGAAGGTCCATCATCACCGGCGGGCGCCAGCAACTACACGTTCGCCGAAGCTACCCATGTGTGCTCTCGACTGAGCCCGCCGCGGAAACGGTCAGAAGGTGAAACGACCACCGACTGTCGGAGCAAGGTTGTTGTCGTAGTGATAGGGGACGCCGGGGCCATGCGGAATGGCGATGGCCAGACCGCCCCTCACGTAAGAATACGCAATTCCGGCAAAAGCGTCGAAGCGCTTGGTGAAGTGATGATCCGCATAGAGCGACACCTCGTTGAGGGTGCCCGCGCAGGAACTGCGGAAACCGGCTTCGGGCGAACAGGTCGACGGAACACGGAAGTCGTTCTGCAACTGATGATACCAGGACAAAGTGATGTCGGTTTTGCTGTCGTAAGCGTATTTCACGCCCGTCCACCAGATCTGCACGATCTTGGGAGAATCAAGATTCTTGTCTTCGACGCCGCTCATGATATAACCGCCCTGGTCCGAGGCGCCCACGCCCAACGGGTTCGACGGGTTGGTCTGCCGGATGTGTTCGTAGCCGCCAAAGAACTTGAACGGGTCCCACGTATACTTGGCAGCGGCCATAATGGCGCTGTTGTCGGTCACGATGCCATATACGGTGTTGGTCGTTCCAATCAGATTGACCCCGGTGATGGGGTTTGTATTGATGCTGTTGAGGGTCGACTGATAGGACTGCGTCGGGCTCTGAGGCCCCAGCAAGGGGTTCAAAACGCTGATCGCCTGGTTGTAATGTTGGTAGAGGACGTCGGCGGAGAACTTGCCGTAGTTTCCGCCAAGGTCGAATCCATAGGCGGTGTTATGCGGCGCTTCCGGCGTACAACTGGCGGCAGCCCAGGTTGCGGAGGCCGAGTAGCAGCCGCCCGAACCATCGGCGAATTTATACATCGCGCCGAAATGGACCGGACCATAGGTGAGGCGATACTTCAGGGCGTCGTCCCAACGGCTGTCCTCGGTGTCGCCGCCGCCAGCCATCGTGCCGTTATACCCGATGTACGAAAAGGCATAGCTGCCGCCAGCCGGATCGTAAACGAGCATCGTATCGGTACCGAGAGCGCGCTGACGACCGAAGGTCAGCGTGCCGAGACTCGCGGACGATATACCGCCATAAAATTCGTCATTGAAGGGTTGGCCCGCGCGCGCGCCGTCGATGGCTTCCGAATAGCTGCTCCTGGGAAGGCCGTTGTTGGCGGTGTTGGTGGCTGACGCGTTGGCGAGCTGGCCGGACTGCGGATTGATGCCAGTTGAAGCGTTGAATACAACGAACCAGCCAGGCAGAAACTCTTCCTTGCCCCTGATGCCCAGGCCCGTCTGCGACAGGTTGTTCGGTGCGGTGAGGAATCGATGTTGATAGCCGTTTCGGTTCACCAGAGATTCGCCTTCATAGTTAGTGGCGTTTTCCGGTAAGCCGTGGCTGACCCAGCCGACGCCGACATCATACGCACCGTACAGCGTGATGCCGTGCCAGGTCAGCGCGCAATCGGTGGTGGCGAACTCGTGGCCGCTCGCGCAGGCGTCGGGGGTGCTCCGCTGCATCTTAATGTCGACCGTGGCGTCCTGGCCAACCGCCAGGCTGATTCCCGTGCGCGTTTCATCGGCGAACCCTTGTTTTGCCGCTCGAATCTCGAAGCGCCCCGGAGGCTGGCCGGACGCCTGATAGCGCCCCCCGCCGTCGGTTGCGATCGTGCGCGTTGCACCTGTGTCGACGTTCTTGATGGTCACCGCGACATCGGAAAGGGCTGCGCCGGTTTGGTCCGCCACCACGCCGGAAAGGCTCGCTCCCGTTTGGGCCCACGCCGGGAACGCCCCCAACGCAAGCCACAAAGGCAGCAAGAAGGGTAGGGCCAGCAGCGGGGGGAATGTCCGATATGTCATGTTAACGAGAATGATGCCTGTTTACAAGACAATACCACAGCAGGCACATCCCGCGCGGCGGGCCCGGTTGCAAGCGGCCGCCAAAGCAGGTACGATTGAGTGTCCCGCCCCCGTTTGGTTTCGAGCGCAAAACTAGCACATTCTTATGCCGCAGCAACACAAGAAGGTTCTTGCAGTCTTAAGCGATCTGTTCTTTTCCGTGAAGATTACCGACGCCGCCAAACGCGCCGGCATGGCGGTGGAACTGGTCAAGGACCCGCACGAGCTCATGATCAAAGCCAAGGCCAAACCCAGCGTCATCATCTTCGACCTGAATTTCGAGGATGCGCAGCCGCTGGAATTAATCGCCAAGCTGAAGGGCAGCCCGGAGTTCAAGGGTGTGAGCCTGATCGGCTATCTGTCTCACGTGCAGGGCGAGTTGAAGCAGGCCGCGCAGGAGGCGGGCTGCGACATGGTGATGGCGAAGTCGGCGTTCTCGCAGAATCTGCAGCAGATTCTGAAGCGGCACTCCGGCGTAATCTAAATCGTCTTGTGGGGCAGGTTGCCAACCTGCAGGCCGATTGTCAATCGGCCTTTCCCTCGGATGCCTGCGTAAACCGGGCTAACGCTTCCGCCTTCCCCCGCGCCGCGCCGGAATCGATGGCTTCCGCCGCCAGCGCCACCCCTTCCCGGAAATCGCGCGCGCGTCCAACGGCCACTAACGCCGCCGCGGCGTTCACCAGTACGATGTCGCGCCGCGGACCGGCCGCGCCTTCCAGAATCTCGCGGGCAATCGCCAGGTTGGTCTGCCGGTCGCCGCCCTTCAGATCCTCCAGCCGCGCCATCGCCACGCCGAAATCGTCCGGCGCGAGCGTGCGCCGGGTGACCTCTCCATGCCGGATTTCGAAAGCCAGAGTCGGGCCGGTGGTGGTGATCTCGTCCAAGCCGTCCGAGCCGTGCACCACGAATCCGCGCTGCAAGCCCAGGGCCGCCAACGCGCCGGCGATCAACTCCGCGAAATGCGCGCTGGGCGCTCCGGCAAGCTGCGCGCTTGCGCCCGCCGGATTGGTCAGCGGTCCGAGCAGATTGAACACCGTGCGCATTTTCAGATCGACGCGCACCGGGTGCGCATGCCGGGTGGCGGTGTGCATGGCCGGCGCGAACAGAAAACCGATGCCGATCTCGCGGATGGCGCGGGCGCAGTCGGCGGGCGGCATGGGGATGCGCACCCCCATCGCCTCCAGCAGGTCGGCGCTGCCGCACTGACTCGATATGGACCGGTTGCCATGCTTGGCCACGCGCGCGCCGGCGCCCGCCACCACAAACGCCGCCACGGTCGAAATGTTGAACGTGCCCAAGCCGTCGCCGCCCGTGCCGCAGGTATCGAGCAGCGGCTCGCCGCCGAGCGCGGGATCCATCGGCTCCGCCATCTGCCGCAGCGCGCGCGCGAACCCCACCAGTTCGTCGACCGTCTCGCCTTTCATGCGCAGAGCCACCAGGAATCCCGCGATTTGCGGGGCCGTCGCGTGGCCGCTCAGGATGATGTGCATGGCCTCCAGAGCCTCGGCGCTGGACAGGTTCCGGCGGTCGGCCACGCGATGCAGGTAGGGCAAAAGCGACATGCTATAGTGAGGATTCCAAGTCCCCGTTATCATAAACGTTATCATAAGGTTTCCATGAAAATTCACGAGTATCAGGCCAAGGGCATCCTGGCCCAATACAGCGTTCCGGTGCCGCGTGGCGAGGTGGCGTTCACCGCGGACGAGGCCGAAGTGGCGGCCAAAACAATCGGCGGCAGCGTGGTGGTGAAGGCGCAAATCCATGCCGGCGGGCGCGGCAAGGGCGGGGGCGTCAAGATCGCGCGCGATGCGGCGGAAGCCGCGGAAATCGCGCGCAAGATGCTGGGCATGAAACTGGTGACGCACCAGACCGGTCCGGAAGGCCGAATCGTGCAGCGGCTGCTGATCGAAGAGACGCTGCCCATCGAGCGCGAGTTGTATCTCGGCATCGTGCTGGATCGCGTGCAGGGCAAGCCCGTATTCATGGCATCGGCGGCGGGCGGCATGGAGATTGAAGAAGTCGCCGCCAAAACGCCGGAACTCATTTTGAAAGAGGCGTTCGATCCGGGCGTAGGCCTGATGCCGTTTCAGGCGCGCAAACTCGCGTTCGGCATGGGAGTCCCGGCGGCCAGCGTGAATGCGGCCGCGGCGGCCATGGGCGCACTCGCCAAGGCGTATGTCGCTAAGGATTGCTCGCTGGCCGAGATCAATCCGTTCATCCTCACCAAGGACGGCAAAGTGTATGCGCTGGACGCCAAGATCAATTTCGACGACAGCGCGCTTTACCGGCACAAGGAATTGATTGACCTGCGCGACCTCAACGAAGAAGATCCGCTCGAAGTCGAGGCTTCGCGGTTCGGCATCAACTACATCAAGCTCGACGGCACGGTGGGCTGCATGGTGAATGGCGCCGGACTGGCGATGGCCACCATGGACATCATCAAGTACGCCGGTGGCAGTCCCGCGAATTTCCTGGATGTAGGCGGCGGCGCCAGCGCCGAGCAGGTGAAGAACGCGTTCCGCATCCTGCTCTCGGACAAGCACGTGAAGGCCGTGCTGATCAACATCTTCGGCGGCATCCTGCGCTGCGACACGCTGGCTACCGGCGTGGTGGCGGCCGCGCGCGATCTGAACATCGCGGCGCCCATCGTGGTGCGGATGGAAGGCACCAACGTGGAATTGGGCCGCCAGATTCTGCGGGAGTCCGGATTCAACTTCACGGTGGCCGACGGGATGCGCGATGCCGCGGAAAAGGTTGTCCGGCTGGCCGCGCAGTAGAGGAAACGATGAGCGTACTGGTTGACGAAAATACTCGCCTGATCGTGCAGGGGTTCACCGGCAAGGAAGGCACATTCCACGCGCAGCAGGCCATCGCCTATGGCACCAAGGTGGTGGGCGGCGTGGTGCCTGGGCGGGGCGGCGCGACGCATCTGGATCTGCCTGTATTCAATACGGTGGAGCAGGCCGTGCGCGCGACGGGCGCGAATGCGTCCGTAATTTTTGTGCCGCCGCCGTTTGCCGCGGATGCCATCATGGAGGCTGCCGATGCCGGTGTGCCGCTGGTGGTGGCCATCACCGAAGGCATTCCGGCGCTGGACATGGTGAAGGTATGGGCCTTCCTGCGGGGCCGCGCGACGCGGCTGGTGGGTCCCAACTGTCCGGGCGTGATTTCGCCCGGGAAATGCAAAATCGGTATCATGCCGGGACACATCCATCTCCAGGGTCGCGTGGGCGTGGTCTCGCGCTCGGGCACGCTGACCTACGAGGCCGTGGGGCAGTTGACCGGACTGGGAATCGGCCAGTCCACCTGCATCGGCATCGGCGGCGATCCTATTATCGGGACCACCTTTCTGGACGCGCTGAAGCTGTTCAACGAAGACCCCGGCACCGACGCCATCGTGATGATCGGCGAGATCGGCGGCAACGCGGAGGAGACCGCGGCGCGCTACGTGAGCGAGCACGTGCGCAAGCCGGTAGTAGGATTCATCGCGGGACAGACAGCGCCTCCAGGCCGCAGAATGGGCCATGCGGGCGCCATCATTTCCGGCGGTTCGGGGGCGGCCGCGGACAAGATTCGGGCGATGCAGGAAGCCGGCATCACCGTGTGTTCGTCGCCCGCCGAAATTGGAGAAAGGATAAAGGGCCGATTATGAGTGAGGAACGCACGTTTTCGATCATCAAGCCCGATGCCGTGGAGTCCGGGCACGCCGGCGAAATCCTCGCCTGCCTGGAACTGGAAGGATTCAAAATTGTGGCTTTGCGGATGACGCGCCTAAGCAAGCTGCAGGCTGAGGGTTTCTACGCGGTGCATCGCGAGCGGCCGTTTTTCGCAAGCCTGGTGAAGTTCATGACGGAGGGTCCCATCATCGCCATGGCCCTGGAGCGCGAGAACGCCATTGCAAAGTTGCGGGAGGCGATGGGCGCGACTAATCCGGCGAATGCGGCGGAAGGGACCATTCGCAAGCGTTTCGCGGAATCCATCGAGCGCAACTGCATCCATGGTTCGGACGGGCCGGACACCGCGCGGGTGGAGCTGGCGTATTTCTTCAGCACGCTGGATCTGGCGGGGAATTAGTGGAGCAGTCCTCGGTGGCACAGACTTTAGTCTGTGGTCCGAATGAGTGATATTTATGCCTTTTCAGCACCCTCCTAGATGACGCGCTCATCGGCCGGGCCTCGCGGCGGGCCCATTCGTGCGCGCCGCGCGCTGCGGCCGCCCGATGCCGCAGTAATCGAACCCCGCCTGTCGCGCGGTCTCCGGGTCGAACAGGTTGCGGCCATCCACCAGAATCGCCCGCGCCATGCGCTTCGCCAGCCCGCGCAAGTCCAGACCCGCGAATTGCTTCCATTCCGTTACCAGCACCAGCGCGTCGGCATCCTGCGCCGCATCCTCCGCCGATTCGCAATACTGGATGCGTAGCGCCGGATAGCTCTCGCGGCACGCCTCGATGGCGATCGGATCGTACGCCTTCACCCGCGCCCCCATCTGCAGCAGACGCTCGGCAATCTGCAGGCTGGGCGCGTCGCGCAGGTCGTCGGTCTCCGGCTTGAACGCCAGTCCCAGCAGCGCGATGGTGCGGCCCTTCAGGATAAATAGCTTCTCCTGCAGCTTCTGAATCGCCAATTGCCGCTGCGCCAGGTTTACCTCCAGGGCCGCTTCCAGCAGGCGGCTCCGATATCCGTACTCGCGCGCGGTGTGCAGCAGCGATTGGATATCCTTGCCAAAACAACTGCCGCCCCAGCCCAAGCCCGGATTCAGGAAGCGCGCTCCAATACGGGCGTCCAGCCCAATGCCCGTCATCACTTCCGGCGCCTCCGCGCCCACCCGCTCGCAGATGTTGGCCACCTCATTGGCGAAACCGATCTTCACCGCCAGAAACGCATTCGCGGCATATTTGATCATCTCCGCGCTGGTCAGCGTCGTGGTCACCACCGGTACCCGCGCCAGGGCGGCCGGGCGCGGCAGAAAAGCCGGCGCCTCGAAGCTCTGCGCGATCAACGGCCCATACAACTCGCGCAGCACCTGCAGCGTGCGCTCTTCCTCGGCGCCAATCACGATGCGGTCCGGATACAGCGAATCGGCGATGGCGTTGCCTTCCCGCAAGAACTCCGGGTTGCTGGCCACCCCGAAACGGATGCGCTTCAACTCGCCCGGATGCGCCTCCCCAATGCCCTCGTGCACCAGCGTGTCCACCAGGTTGCCGCTGCCGACGGGGACCGTGGACTTGTTCACGACTACGCGAAACCTGGAATCGTCCATGGCCGCCCCGATGCTGCGCGCGGCCGCCTCCAGATAGCAGAGATTGGCTTCGCCCGTCTCCAGAGGCGGCGTCCCCACCGCGATGAAAATCACGTCGCTCTCCGCCGCCGGCGCCTCTAGTCCGGTGGTAAAGTCGATGCCGCCGCGCGCCGCCGCCAGTTGCAGCAGTTCCTTGAGCCACGGTTCGTAGATGGGCATCTCGCCCCGCCGCAGTTTCTCGATCTTCCGCGCATCGGTGTCCACGCACGTGACGCCATGGCCGCAGTAGGCCAGGCAAGCGCCCGTTACCGTTCCAACGTACCCTGTTCCAATAACCGTGACCCGCATGGTGATAATGGACCCTATCCGCAGCTTTGATTATTGAGCGAATCGCGCTCCGTTTACAAGTCTGGAACTCCGTTTCGATACAATGGATTGGATCGCTCCATGCAAACTATTCTGGTGATCGACGACGATGAGAGCCTGCGCGACACTATCGGCGTCATGCTGGAGCAGGAGGGGTTCCGCGCCGTGCTGGTGGCGGACGGCCGGGCAGGCTACGAGAAATCTCTGCTGCTCAAGCCCGACCTGATCCTGGTGGATCTTCGCCTGCCCGGTATGAGCGGCGTGGAGATCTGCAAGCAAGTCCGGGCCGCCCACGTCGTCACGCCCATCATCGTGCTCAGCGCCTTGGGCGATGAAATCGACAAGGTCCTGCTGCTGGAGATTGGCGCCGACGATTACCTGGTGAAGCCCTTCGGCACGCGCGAGTTGCTGGCTCGTATCCGCGCCGTGCTGCGCCGCACGTCCCCAGAGGCGCGCAAGGTCGTGCACTTCAGCGAAGTCGCGGTCGATCTGGAGCGCCGCGTGGTCACCCGGCGCGGCGAAGAGTTGAAGCTGACTCCCGCCGAATACAACCTGCTCACTTATTTTCTGCAGAATCCCGACCGGCCGCTCACCCGCGACATGATTCTCAATTCGGTCTGGGGCTACGAGTTCTTCCCCAACACCCGCACGGTGGACGCCCACGTCGTCAAGTTGCGCCAGAAACTGGAGCCGGAGCCCAACGTGCCCCGGCACTTCCTGACCGTGCACGGGGTCGGCTATCGCTTCCTCCCGTAGCGTATTGCTATTGTGGGGCAGGTTGGTAACCTGCAGGCCGATTGTTAATCGGCCTTTCGCGAGCGAAGCGCGCCTATTCCCGCAGTGCCCGGTCCCTGAGGCGTTTGGCCTGGCTGATGGAAATGTTCAGTTTCTCGCCCATCTCCCGCAGCGTGATGTTGGACCGCAGGATCTTGAGCGGCCTGGGCTTGCGCCACCAGCCTGGATTGCGAGCCCAGTTGCCGAGCAGTTTCCGGCGCGTATCGAACACGACATCGATATCCACCTTGTGCCGCATGGCAAACTCGCGCGCGCTCAGCGTTTCCAGGTCTTCGATGCGTTCCACCCAGAATTCGGAAAGGTCGTCGAGATAGTTAAAGCCAAAACGATGCCGTACCCGCTTGAGTGTGGTTCGCCCGGCCGGCAAGTCGAACAGCACGCCGCCGTGCTTGGTTCGGTTGGCTTCCCAGAAGTCGATGAGTTCTCGCGTTGCGATCAGGCGCGGAAGACCGCCCTTGTAGCTTCCCAGACGGGCCTCCGGCGAACCGAAAAGCAAATCGAAGCCGTGCTTGGTGTCGCGTATCTGGCGCACATCCCAGAGGCTGCCCTCGACATCTCGAACCTGGCCGAGGATTTTGGGGTTGCGTTTCATATCTCTTTCCAGTTTCGCAAATCCGGCAATCGGTGTTTGTATGATGGATCTATGTGTGTTCGTTGTGCTCTGCTCCTGGTTGCCTGCCTGTTGCTCTGCGGCTGCAAACAAGGTCCCGCAACCCGGCGGTATGATTTCCAAGGCGAAGTAATGGCGCTCAACCCGCAAGAACACACGGCTACGATCAAACATGGCAAGATCGGCGACTGGATGGGTGCCATGACTATGGAGTATCCGATCAAGAACGAAGCGGATTGGAAAAAGCTGTCGGTGGGCGCGCACATCGACGCTGCGGTCTTCGTCACTGATGCGAGCTATTATGTCGGAGACGTTCGCGTGACCGGCGCGGCCCCTCCACCGGCTCCGTAGGGCGTTGTTCTACCATGGCTATTCGATGCCCACCCGACGCGCCTTCCTCCAGTCCGCCATGATCGCCGCTTCCGCCTTGCCCGCGCGTGCTGCGAAAACCTACGCGACCGGCCGCCCACCGCTCGCGGACCGCAAATTCACCAGCGATGCCGTCGAGGCCAAAATTCAGGCGGCCAAGAAACGCATCGCCGACCCCGAACTCGCCTGGATGTTCGAAAACTGCTTCCCCAATACCCTGGACACCACCGTTCGTACCGGGGAACTCGATGACAAACCCGACACCTTTGTCATCACCGGGGACATCGACGCCATGTGGCTGCGGGATTCCGCGGCGCAGGTCTGGCCTTATCTCCCACTCGCCAAGGACGACGCCAGGCTGAAGACCATGCTCGCCGGGGTAGTGAATCGCCAGGCGCGCTCGGTCCGCATCGATCCTTACGCCAACGCTTTCAACTTCGGCGCCACCGGCAGCGAATGGTCAGGGGATCTCACCAGGATGAAGCCGGAGTTGCACGAGCGCAAATGGGAGATCGATTCACTCTGCTACACCGTCCGCCTGGCGCACGGTTACTGGAAAGCCACCGGCGACAGTTCCTGCTTCGACCCGGCCTGGCAGCAGTCCGCCGCGTTGATCCTCCAGACATTCCGCGAGCAGCAGCGTAAACACGACCGCGGCCCGTATTCCTTCCAGCGGACCACCCCCAACCCCAGCGATTCGCTGCCGCAAGGCGGTTACGGCAATCCGGCGCGGCCTTGCGGCATGATTTATTCCGCCTTCCGCCCCTCCGACGACGCCTGCATTTTCCCGTTCCTGATTCCCTCGAATCTGTTCGCCGTCGTCTCGCTGGAGCAACTCGCCGAGATCCACACTAGCGCTATCTCCGGCCCCGCCTTCGCCGCCGCATGCCGCGAACTGGCGGATGAGGTGCGCCAGGGCATCGCTCAGTGGGCCACCGGGAGTCACGGCCGCCACGGCGAGATCTACGCCTTCGAAGCCGATGGCTATGGCAATCGGCTTTTCATGGACGACGGCAACGCCCCGAGCCTGCTGTCGCTGCCCTATCTGGGCTGCTGCGCAATCGACGACCCGTTATACCAGCGAACGCGCGCGTTCGTGCTCGGCGACGACAACCCTTACTTCTACCGGGGAACCGCCGGCGAAGGACTGGGCGGGCCGCATTCCGGACTGGATATGATCTGGCCCCTCGGGATCGTCACGCGCGCTTTGACTACGCGCGACGAAAAAGAGATCGCCGCGTGCTTGAGTATCCTGAAAGCCACGCACGCCGGCACGGGCTTCATGCACGAATCCTTTTTTCGCAACGACCCGGCCCGCTATACGCGCAAGTGGTTCGCCTGGGCCAACACCCTCTTTGGGGAGTTGATTCTCCAGGTTCTGGACCTGCATCCGGGCCTGCTTGCGCGGTAGGTCGAGAGCGACTATCCGTTCAAGGTCCAGCCCGAGCGGTATTGCCGCTTCAGTAAATCATTGGCTTCCGTCGAGTTCGTCACCTGGCCGGTCGCCGGGTCGTAATCGAGCTTCTTGCCCACGCGGTGCGCCACCAGACCAAGCAGCATTTGTTCGATCATTGTGCCGCTGTAATCGAAGTCGCAGTGCGTCTTGCTGCTGGTGCCGTGCGTGACACTGTTGTACTTCCCCTTGCAGGCTTCCAGCCACTCGATCTGGAAGATGTCGGCACGCCGCATCCGGCCGTTCTTCTCCGCGTCGAGGACCGCCTGCACGTCGGAGTTCGGCAATCCCAGCGCCGCCGGGAGCCCGTTGTCGAGGAACTGAACCTCCGCGAAACCGTTGGGCCCCGGCTGCGCGGTCGGCCAAGCTTTGAATCCGCTCGGCAATGGCGGCTCAGCCGACGGCTTGCGCGGCGCCGGTCGAGATGCGCGAGTCTGCTGCGTGGGCTGCCCCTTGCCTGCCACCAGCGGCAATAGTTGATCGTGGGTGCGCCGCTTGTAATAGGTGAAATCCCCATCGTCGTTGTTCGGAATCACGATGCGGCTGGTGAAGTCGGCGAGAATGCTCCCTTTCGTGCCTTCGTAAAGGGCCCCGTTCGCCACGCGGTTGATATCGATGTAACTCCATGGCGTTTCCGGCTTCAATCCGCCTTGGTACCACACCACCGTGATCGGGCCGCGCCACTGGTTAGCGGGCTGCGCGAAGCTCACTTTCAACTTCACGGGGCAGATGTCCGGGTTGTACTTGTCGCTCGCCTCCTGGTCCACCTCGACCGAGGTCGGCGCACCCGCATCGATCGCGCTCCAGGCCAAGTCCATGGTATGCGCGCCCATGTCGCCGATCTGGCCCACACCGAAATCCCGGTACATGTTCCAGAACAGGCAGTTCAACCCACTGGTGCCGCCGAAGTACTGCGGGCTGTACGGATGAAAGGGCGAGGCGCCGATCCATTGCTCGTAATGCAGCGCCGCGGGCGGCATGCCTTCGCCCGCTGGATATCCCGGCCGCGGGAGTTGGCGGCTATCCCAGGCATGCACAGTCTTCAAATCGCCGATCGCACCGTCGAGGATCAACTCGCGCACGCGTTGGAAGTTCGGGAATGCGTGGCGCTGCGTGCCGTGCTGTGTAGCCACCTTGCTCTTGCGCTTCAGGTAATTGGCCCGCACCATCCGCGCTTCTTCCACGCTGATCCCCAGCGGTTTTTCGCAAAAGACGTGCATGTCGCGGTTCAACGCCCAGTTGGCGATGAATGCGTGATGGTGATCCGCCGTGCAGATGACCACAGCCTCGACGTCCTTTTGATCCAGAACTCTCCGCCAGTCCCAATACGTCTTGGCCTTCGGAAAGAGGGCCAGCGCCTCCTTCGTCCGGAGGTCGTTCACATCGCACAGCGCGACCACGTTTTCGTTCCGAAGGCTGTCGTAGTGCGCCGTCCCGCGGCCCCATACGCCAATCAGAGCGACATTCAACTTGTCGCTGGGCGCGCTGCGGCCTCGCAGGGCGCCACTCTCCAAAATCGTCAATCCAACGGCCGAACCCGCGGATTTCAGCAGATCACGTCGGTTCATATGCAAGGAATCCTTCTGCTCCATATCTTAACCCCTGTCTCCTATCGGCGCGCGCGTTGTGGGCCGGCGAGGCGATATTCGTATCCCCGCTGGGCATCGCCGGCGCGCGCGACATACAGCGTCGAGTGTCCACCCTTCCCAGCGCGGCCATGGCAAACATCGGCAGGAATGCGAATCTTCTGAGCATCTTCAAGACTCCTTTCGGCTGTGGGGCGGACCCTCAGCCTTTCAATCGTTGGGCGGTGAATAAAAGGGCGTGGTTGCCTTAACCCCTTGTGCAAACACGCGCAACAGCGGTACCGTTGTTGGCGAAACGAAACTCCGGCACCTTATGAACAGCAAACAGACGATCCCATCGATTGCCCTGATCCTGGCCGCTGGCGCCGTGTGTGCGATCGCACCTGCCCGCGGGCAGGAAGCTGCACCCGCGGCGGCGGCGAAACCCAACTTCCCCGGCATCCTGCCCGGCAAAGGCCTGGCGCAGCATGATTTCTTCTATGCCGGCGAGGCCAAGTCGCAAGACATGTACATCGTGCGCAACGGCAAGATCGCCTGGGAATTTCACGATCCCGCGGGAAAGGGCGAAATCAGCGATGCCGTGCTGCTTTCGAGCGGCAACGTACTGTTCGCGCACCAATTCGGCGTAACGCTGATCGACCGGGAGAAGAAGGTGCTCTGGCGCTATGACGCTCCGCCCGGAACCGAGGTGCATACCGCGCAGCCCATCGGCAACGACCGGGTGCTCTACGTGCAAAACGGCGACCCAGCCAAGGTCGTGGTGGTCAATATCGTGACCGGCAAGATCGAGCGTGAGTTTGCCGTTCCCGTAAGGGACCCTAAAAGCGTACACGGCCATTTCCGGCATGCCCGGCTCACCGGCGCCGGCACGCTGCTTGTGGCCCACATGGACATGGGCAAGATCGTGGAATACGACTCGGCTGGCAAGCCGCTATGGTCGTACACCATGGGAGCCGCCACCTGGTCGGCGGAGCGTTTGCCGAACGGCAACACCCTCATCGCCGGAGCGAAACTGGTTCGCGAGGTGAATCCAGCCGGCGCCACGGTCTGGGAGTTCACCCCCGCGGACGTGCCGGACTACCTGTTCAACTCCATGCAAATCGCCAAACGCCTGCCCAATGGGAACACGCTCGTCAATACCTGGTTCAATCAGTGGAATGGCCCGGCCGATCCCGCGACGGCTCCCGTGCAGGCGCTCGAAGTCACGCCGGACAAGAGCATCGTCTGGGCTCTGCGCGCCTGGGGTAACCCGGTGAATCTCGGACCCTCGACCACCATTCAGTTGCTCGACCAGCCGTCCGTTCCCGAAGCGGTGCATTTCGGAGATTTGGGACGGTAGATTTACGCGGCCAGTTCCGACACCCGGATCGACGCCGCGCGGTCGTAGATCTCCGCTCGCGCGATGCCGGCCACTTCATACATGGCGAAGATGTTCTCGTCCGGCGTCTCGGGCGAAATAGTGTGGGAAGCGGCCAGGATGTAGCCGCCTCCATCGGCGGTCATGCCGTCGAGAAGCGCCGCGGTGGCGTGGCGCACCTCGGAGGGGGTCCCATTGGGGAGCAGGTACTGCGTATCGACGCCACCCATGAAGGCGATGTGCGATCCGAATTCGCGCTTCAATTCGAGCGCGTCCATGCCGGGGCAGTTGCACTGCACGGGGTTGAGCACATCGAGGCCGATCTCGACGAGGTCGCCGATGATGGGGCGCAGCGCACCGCAACAGTGATATGCCACCGGCAGTCCCCACTTGCGGCCCACCTCGAAAACCCGGGCAAGGTGGGGCTTCACCAACGCACGCCACGCGCGCGGGCTGAGCATCATGCCGCGCTGCCCACCCACATCGTCGCCGGTCCAGTACCAATCTAGCGAATACCGTTCGCACGCGGCTTCGCCCAGGGCGATGGAGAAATCCGCGCAGCGCCCAAACATCTGCTCGGCCAGCGCGGGGCTGCCGCCGATATCCAGCATAGCGTCCTCCATGCCGCGCAGCCGCCAGTACATCTCGAAGACGCAGGGCGAGACATCGCACCCGATCCAATACTGGCCGCGCGCGCTCACCACAGGCAGCATCAGGCCGAGCAAGTCCTCGAAGCGTTCCATGGGGAAGCGGTACGCGAGCACCTGTTCGCGCGTCGCGCCCGCCAGCGGAAAGCGCTCGATTTGGTTGAAGCCAAATTGCTTCACCCAGCGGATACCCCACCAGTCCTGGTGCCACTGGCCCTCGGCCTCGTGCACCACACCCTCCATGGCGTAGTTGTTGTTCACCCACGTCTGCCGGACATCGTTGCCCATGGCTTCCGGCACGCGTGCCGCGGGGATTTCCAGCATGGCGGCCAGCTTTTCGGTGGTCTGCGGGTGAAACCACATGAAGATGGGCACTCGGTCTACCGGCCGCTTCTTGAGTGCGGAGTCCACCCGTTCGCGCGAGGTCATCATGCGCCCGACAGAAACGCCGCCAGTGCCTCGGTCCACGGACGAACTGGCGGCAGCTTGGTATTGAGCAGAATTGCTTTCTGCGGACGGGATGCCTTCCTCGGAAAATGTGTCGACGGAACCGGCAGAACAGTGGTGCTCTTCCCGGCTATGCGGAAGATCTCCTTGGCGAAATCGAACCAGCTTGCGCCGCCGCTATTCACGATGTGATGGATGCCCGGCGCGGGCGAGGATGCCAGCAGGGCGCGCGTGTGTTGCGCGAGGTCGGGAGCATACGTAAGACTGTTGATCTCGTCGGAGACGGCCTGGATGACATCGCGCTTTGCCGAGAGATCCAGCATGATATCGACAAAGCTCTTCTTGGATAGTGCGCTGCTCCCTTTGGCTCCGAACAATACAGCGGTACGCACAATATACCATTGGCCGCCATTTTCGGCGACTAGCCGTTCGCCTTGAAGTTTGGAGCGGCCGTAGGCCGAGAGTGGCGATGGTCGATCCGCTTCGGCGTATTCACCGCACACACCATCGAAGACATAGTTGGTGCTGTAGTGGACCAGCGGGATGCCCAGTTCCTTGGTGAACTGCGCCAGTCTGCCGGGGAAGTCGGCGTTTAGCGAGAAGGCCAGTTCGGAACGCTCCTCGGCCCCATCCACATCGTTGAAGGCGACACAGTTGATCACCGCATCGGGAGTAAAGCCGGCACCGGATACTTTTGCGCGCAGCGCAGGGAAGTCGGTAACGTCGATATCGTCGCGGTCCCAACCGATGCCCTCGGGATAGAGTTTTACCAGCTCTGTTCCAAGCGTGCCTTGCGATCCGAGGATGAGTACCTTTTTCACCGGAGCTGCAAACAAGGATCGTAGCACGACCTGCCCGCGATGCCCTTGTGGGTCGCGCGTGCGGTGGCCGAGGAAGTCTTACGCGCCATCGGCAGCAACGCGGTGGAGGCGGCGGCGTCGAGTGGGTTTCGGCCCGCTGAGGAATTGCGGCATCATGAAGATAAGGCACCCCATGACACACCACCTTACCCTGGCAATCCCGTTTCTTCTGGCGGGCGCGCTGCTAGCCTCCAGCGACGTAACTCCGGGCATGAACCGGTTTGCGGCCGCTACCTACCGCCAACTCGCCCAAACCAGCGGCAATCTGATCCTGTCGCCCTTCTGCATCTCCACAGCGGTCTCCATGCTGCTCGATGGCGCGCGCGGGCAGACCGCCGCCGGGATGGCCGCCGCACTCGACCAGATTCACCCCGGCCCCGGCTACCACGCCGCTGTCGCAGCGCTGGCGGCCGAACTCACCAAACAGGCCAACGGCGGCGGCAACCAACTCGCCATCGCCAACGGCCTCTGGGTGCAGCAAGGCTTTCCGCTGGCATCCGAATTTGAGCAGACCATCCGCACGCTTTACCAGGCGCCGCTCACCTCGCTCGATTTCCACGCGCATGCCGACAAGGCCCGCCAGGAGATCAATTCCTGGACCGCGCGGCACACCAACGACAGAATTCCGGAGTTGTTCGCGCCCGGCTCGATGGATGCCGCCACCCGCCTGGTGCTGACTAGCGCGATCTACTTCTATGGAAAGTGGCGCTTGCCCTTCGATCCCAGCGCCACGCGCCCGGAGCCTTTCCAGCTTGGCGCAGGCCGCACGGCAGACGCGAAGTTCATGCACCAGAATGCCGATTTCCTGTACGGCGAAACGCCCGACGCTCAAATCCTGGAGATGAGATATCAAGGCACTCCCTTGGCGTTCGACATCCTGCTGCCTAAAGCGACCGACGGCCTTGCCGCGTTGGAGCGATCCATCCAGCCCGAGGCGCTTTCCGGCTGGTTCGGCGCTCTGACCAACCGCAAGGTGGATGCCGCCATCCCGAAATTCCGCGCCGAATCGGCCTTCTTGCTGCGGGACATGCTGTCGCGCATGGGTATGGCGGACGCCTTCGGCGCAGCGGCCGATTTCTCCGGCATCGACGGCCGCCGCGACCTGTATCTCGGCGTGGTGGTACACAAGGCGTTCGTGGATGTGTCGGAAGTAGGTACCGAAGCTGCGGCGGCCACCGGCGCGGCGGTTCACTTCATGGCCATGAGGCGCCAGGAACCGGCCGCCTTTCGCGCAGACCATCCCTTCGCGTTCTTCATCCGCGACACCTCGAGCGGCGTGATTCTATTCGAAGGCCGGCTCGTCCAGCCCAACTGAGTGGGGCGGGCGTCTACGTTCTCCCTGTGAGATACTGTTCTCTGTCATGCCGACACGTCTCAGTGCGTGCCTTTGTTGTTGCGTCCTTGGCAGCGCCGCACTGGCGCAAGCGCCCGCTCGCAGGATCCGGCAGAAAATGGCCGATACCTTGAACGGCACACCGGACTTCATCTGTTCCGTGTCCATCGAGCGCACCGAGCGGACCGGCAATGCCGCGCCAGCCCCACTTTCGCCCCTACAGGTGAATGCCGGCATCATCAACGGGAAAGAGCTGTATGTAATGCCTTCCTCGGATGCCGATCAAGCCCTGCTGAGGAGAGTGCTGGCGGTGTATAAGAGGGCCGGCACGGGCACCTTCGCCATGTATGCGCGAGCTGTCTTCTTAACCACCGAGGCCACCTTCTATATCGTCCCGGAAAAAACCAAGGACGGACGGACGTTATCGCGTCTGGATTTCGCCATGCCGCGCGAAGTCAGTCATTATTCACTGACCAATTCGGGACGGACGGCCAATCTCGGTTACTCGGGATCCATCTGGACCGATCCTCACAATCAGGAGGTGACCCGCGTGTTGCTGCAGGCCGACGACATACCCCAGGATCTCGGCATCAAAGCAGTCACTCAGACCGTCGATTACGCCCGAGTGTCCATTTTGGGGATCCCCGTGCTTCTCCCGTTGGCTACGGATCTTACCCTGCGGGAACTGTCGGGGCGGGAACTGCGCATAACAGGACGCTTTAACGATTGCCACCAGTTCTCCTACAAGCGCGGGGAACAATTCGTCGAGAACGGGTTGGAAACCATGGTATCGGTATCGGCCCCATCTCCGGCGCCGTCATCGCCGTCGGCGGCTGCTCCCGCGCCTGTATCTCCTCCGGTGGTTCCTCAAGTCCTTCCCTCTATCGTGGAACTGCTGCCCCCCAACACTTACTTTGAAATGATGCTGGAAGACCCCATCGACGAACGCAGCACCATAGAGGGAACCAAACTCTCGTTTACAGTCTCCCGGGATATCAAGAAGGGCGGCAAGGTCGTCGTTCCGATGGGCGCGGCGGCGACTGGCCATGTCACTCGAATCCTCAGGCAAACGTACCCGTTTGAGACGGGCCAGAAAGGTTACTACCTCGTCGGCATTCAACTGGAGACGATGGATGTGGGTGACCGCCGTTTCCGGATGTGGGCTAACCTCGAGCGCGTGGGACCGCCGGCTACCCAGATTGGTTTCGTGCCGCTATCGGTTGACCCCAATCGATTTGGCCAGTTTGACGACCGCCAGACGCTATTCGTAGTCCCGGCCGCCGAGCACGGCGAGTCCTTCCTGGGGATTGTGTCGGAATTCCTGCGTCTGGGAGGCCATTGGAAAACGTACTGGACCATCGTCAAGCCGCCGGCATAGCCGCCTATTTGTCCGCCAACTTCCGCCCCGCACTTAGACTGTCGAAATTCATAATTGCATTAAACACCAGGAAGTAACTGCCCTTAGTCTCCGCGCGCCAGAACGGATTATTGGAAAAAAGCACGACATGACCCTGGCCATAGGGCGCATCGATAATGGCGGCGTGTTGCGCCAGTTCCCCGCCGTTGTCGAGCAGCCCGGAAACCAGCAACTCCTTTGCGTCGGCATAGCGCAGCACCACGCGCGGCCGCGCGGCCGGAGGAACTACGTTGATCGGATTGCGAAGCTGCTCGTCGGTTACCGGCAGCGCCTCCCAAGGTTCGGCGTGCGGCTCTTCGGGGATGTCCGCGGGTGTCCGTCCCTGCGGCACGTCGGGATCGTCGGCGGTGCCGCGGCCGGTGGGCCGTTGGCGGTCCTCCGGAGTGTTGCGCCGCCCGCCGCCGCCGCTCGCCATGCTCGACAGGGTGAAGACCGGCGGATTCGACGCGAAGATCGCCAGGTTGTCGCCATAGCCGTACACGATCGGGCTGGCCGCATCCACCGTTTTGGAGCGCAGCGCCGAACCAGTCACCTTGAGCTTCTGCGCGGGCGCGATGCCGACCCCCGGCGTAAATCCGAACGTCACCGCGAAGCTGGTGCTGTCGCTGGCCGCAATCAGCAGGCCGCCCTGGCGCACGAATTCCTGCAAGCGCTCGAGGCCCGTCCAGCCGAGCCCCGGACGCATGTCGTCGGTCTCGTCCGTCTTGCCCAGATTCGGCGTGAGCGGCGTCACTTTCCACGGCAACGGATTTCCGTACATCGGCAGCCCATTGACCACCGCCAGCGCATTGCGAATGCCCGGCGGGAAAACGATCGCGTCATATTTGGAGTGCAGGCCGCCCGCACCGGAAGGCATCGCGGCGATGGTCTGCGTGCTGATGTAATCGTACGGAATTTTCAGCCGGTCGAATTCCAGCCGCCACCAGCCATCGCTTTGCGTGCTGAGCCAGGTGTGCATGACCGCGATGCGCGCGGCCCGCGACGCGTGCGTCTTCACGCTGGGTGCGGCGGCTACCGCGTAGGCCCGCACGCCAAGCTCGGCGGCGGCCTTGTCCAGATCGCCCGCCGCCACTCCGCGCACCAGGAATGATCCGCGGTTGAATTTGTGCCCGGCGGCTTCGAACGGCTCCTCTGCGGCTTCAAATGAAGCGCTCGGGAAGCGGTACCGCAGCGTGATCAAAGCGTTGTCCGCATTGTGATTGATCAGGAAAACATCGCCCGTGCCCTCCACTCCGCCGGGCGCCGCGACCGGTCCCTCCACGGGAAGCATTGCGGCGTCGAGCACCTTGGCGTCCGTCACGCGCGCCACCTGCACGTTGCCCAGTTCGCCGAAGGTCCAGCCGGTATCGTCGTAAATGTCCTTCTGCGGATCGTTCGGCGCCCAGTATTGGTAATCGAGCAGCGCATCCGCGATGCGGCTATACGGCTGATCCATGCGCAGAACATAACTTCCCGCCGGAAAGGTGCGCGGTTCCGGCTTCGGTTTCGGCTTCGGCTTATGATCGCCACTTTCTTCGGCGGCGTCCGGACCGCGCTTGGGCG
>JBEKPZ010000081.1:0-26222 GCA_049520215.1 Bryobacteraceae bacterium
GCGAGGCGCCGCGACGAAACCGCGTTCGGTTTTGATTGGTGTCCTCGTCTCTGGCGCGCGTGGTGGCAAGTCTGCTCCTAAATACATTATGTCGGGAGGCTGCCAAAGATATGTGATATTTATGTTAGACTAAAAATAGTAAAATGATCTATCACAAATCATGATCCAGATCGAAAACTCCCTCACCCCAGAGGAATTCCTAGCTGTGCTCAACGCGGCGCCGCCGAGCCCTGCCGAGTATGCCCGCTTTGTGAAGGCCTACTACCAGGCTATCCACCCGCACGCATCGCGCCAGAAGCTCGCAGAGCTTTCTGAGAGTCTCCAGGAGTGGCTGGAACGCGAGACCAGCCAGGGCCGCGCCGCTTTCTTAAGCAACTATCTGGCGTGGGCCCCGGCTCCCGAGATTCCCGCCGCCGCCCTGCGCAGGGTGCCCCAAGCAGCCCGCACGATTTCCCGAGCACTCCGCGATCAGATCGCCGGCGGGTTGGTATCTGCGCGTCTGCGCACGCTGGTGGATGAATGGCTGGCTACCGGACAAGATGCGGAAGGCAGCGAATCGCCCGCCCGCCGGCATGTGGCCTTCCAGGGGTGGGAAGCGGCATCCGAATATCTGGAGCAAAGCCCGCCTGCCATGTCAGTGGATTTAAATAGCGGCGGCCTACGCTTGAGCGTGGGGGGCCCAGATTGGAAAGCGGGTGGGAGCCACGATTTCTTCAAGAGCCAGAAGGACTGGGCCGACAGGCTGTTCGTGGGCTTCCTGGCGAGCGACTGGCAGGCGCGCCTGTGTAAATGCCGCTACGGGCCCTGCGGCAGGTACTTCGTGGCCGTCAAACTCCGCGGCAGCTACCGGCGTGGCGTGTATTGCAGCCGGCAGCATCGGGCGCGGGCCAGCGCGGAGATCATCACTAACGCGCACCGCAAACAAAGCACGCTGAAGATAATCGATATCGCGACCCGGTATCTCCTCGCCTCGCACAGTGACTCGGCCTGGAGGGATGACCGGATATTGAAAGCCCGCCTTGCGGCGAAGGTCTGCGTCGACATCAACCGCGACCGGAATCTGCGGACTGGCCACGGTCCGGTGAGTATGAAGTGGGTGACCCGGAACCGGGAGGCGATTGAAGGGCGGCGCCAGGAGCTGGCTCGGGTGAAAAGGGCCGCCCGCACGCCTTAGCGGATTGCCAACCGGGAGGCGCCTGCAATCGAATATCGGGTGGAACGCGCGCCTGCCGGAAGCGAATGTGCCGAGAAGTCGAAGGCCCTAAAGCCCAACCACGCCGGCGCCTGCCTTATGCCCTGCGTATCATGTCCCAAATGAATAGGACTGGTCGGGACTTCGGGGGGCAGGCTGGCCTGTGGCTGGCGGTCAAACCCTTTGTTTTCAACCCGGCTCGAAGCGTCAAAATATTCGTTAAATGTGCCCAAGAGCATGCCCGCCAGCCGCAGGTTGTCCAATCCGGCACCCGCCGGTGGCCCGGTGCATTGCCGGCCGGAACGCTAAGTCGAGCGAGTGGAGTGGCTTACATCTGAACCGCCCGGTAAGCGGCGACACGGATAACGCGCAAATAACGCAACAAACGCATGAGCGCCAGGGCTGTGTTGGAAGAGGGGGCGTGGGGGAGAAACATTGTGAAGGTTTCGCCCCAACTGCTTCAAACTAAAAAGTTATCCAAAATCCAATACGGCTAGACACGTCTCAGAAGGATCTCGCCACACTCACCCTTGCTCCGCGTTGTTTTGGCGTTATTTTAACGCGCTCAGCGGCTCTCTCCATGATCTTGCTGAGTTGGCTTTGGAGTTTGGCCAGAAGCTGGTGCCGGGCCGGGCGTTCGAGGTCCGCGACATGTTCATCAACGGATTCGGAGTCCTCGACCGGCATTCGTCATCGGCATCCTGAGCCGCCGTCTCTGCGGTCAGCAACAGTTGACTCCGCCCCCGCCCCTTCCGCGCCCGCTATCCCCTGCTACTTCCGCGGGGACTCGGTATCCTCGCCATCGCCGCTGGAAACCAGGGCCACCCCTTCGCCGGCCGCTGCCCTGCGCAGGTCGGCGTCCTGAACAGACGAAAACGCGATCCTCCGGCTGGCGCGCAGTCAGATTGGGAGACCGGTCGATGCGGAGTCGCAGCCGCGAAAGGTTCAGCAGAAAAGAGGCGGTACCGGATTCTGTAATCCGACGCCGCCGTTCGTTCACGATCAGAATGTTTCGGAACCTCGAACCACCACAGCGAGGGTACCACGCCCTCTTCGGCGCGCATCCGGTCGAAGGCCAACCCGGCGTCGGTAAGTAGCCAGAATCTCGGGCGCTGGGTTTTTTCCCGGCTGGTCCGGTGCCCACCGATTGGCGGGCTGCGTGCAGGGTGGAAGAGGGTCTTTCCAGTTACAATTGTGGATCATAGGGGCCCGTTGATCGCCTTCCGGTCACCGTCTGTGGCTCTACATTCCGCTCACAAATCGCCCCTTAACTGAGTGAAAATGGAGTGAAAGATTCTGGAGTGAAAACGGAGTGGAGGCCCCCTGCCCCCTGCGTTCGGTCGTCCTGCTTTGACAGATTGGTTACGCTCTTCAAGTGCCTAATATATTCGGCAAATGTCTTGCAAATGGCTTTTCTGCCTAATATAATGGGCATAATGCTTGACCTGATCTCCATAGGCGGCCAGATCGCCGAGCGCCGCAATACGCTCAAACTCAGCCAGACTGCGCTTGCTCGCAAGGCCGGCGTCAGCCGGGCTACGCTCGACGCGCTTGAAAACGGACGCGCCGGCGAACTGGGCTTTTCCAAAATTACCAGACTGCTTGCAGCACTCGGGCTGGAGTTGACGCTCCAGACGGCAAGCTCGCAGCGCCCCACTCTCGACGAACTGATGCAGGAGGATCGCGATGATAAAAGCCTGGACCGACGCCGCTGAGGCCGGACTGCTCGATCGTCACGGCGAGCGCGGCAGCACGTTCGCCTACCTGCCCAATACGCCCGCCGCACGCGCGGTTTCCATTACCATGCCCGTTCGCCTCCCCTCCTGGAGTGTGACCTTCGGCCTGCTCCCCATCTTCGAGATGAATCTGCCGGAGGGCTTTCTGCGCGAGCGTCTGCGCCTTGCTTTTGCCAAAGCCACCGGCACCTTTGACGAATTCGACCTGCTGTCGATCGTCGGCCGCTCGCAGGTCGGCCGCATAAGGTACACCGGCGACAAGGAGCAGTTGCACGAGGACGTGCCGTTTCAGTCGGTCGATGAGATTCTCGAACGCAAGCGCGGCGGCGACCTGTTCCGCTACCTGCTGGAAAGGTTCGCCTCCTTCTCCGGTATCAGCGGAGTGCAGCCCAAGATCCTCGTGCGCGACGAAAACGCCTTCGCCGAGATGGAGCATACCGGCCACCGCCTCTCGCATAGCTGCCGGGGCGCAACGCATATCGTGAAGCTGTGGGAACCGAACGAATATCCGCAGCTTGCCGCCAACGAGTATTTCTGCCTGACGGCGGCGCGCAAGTGCGGACTCGACGTGCCCCCCTTTCGCCTTGCGGAAGACGGCATGGCGCTGGTCATCGACCGTTTCGATCTGCGCATGGACGGGACTTACCGGGGATTTGAGGATTTCTGCGCACTCAACGCCCGCAGGACCGACGAGAAATATCGCGGCAGCTACGAGACCCAGGTGATGAAACGGTTTTCCCAGTTTGCGAATTCCACTCATGTCAACGAAGACATGGAGAAGCTCTTCATGCTGATTGCGCTTAACTGCGCGCTGCGCAATGGCGACGCGCATCTGAAAAATTTCGGGATCGTCTATGACGATGTCCAGGGTGAAGCCCGGCTGGCACCGGTCTACGATCTCGTGACCACGGCCGTGTACCTCCCCAAAGACAGCCTGGCCCTGACCCTCAACGGGTCGACGAGGTGGCCGACAGCGAAGGAACTCCGGAAGCTCGGTGAGACACGGGCGGGCGGTACGCCCGCGAAGGTGAGGCAGATGCTGGAGCGCATCGCGGAAGCGATTCAGGAGACCGCAGAAGAAGTCCACGCCTATGCGAGGGAGCATCCTGAGTTCGCGGAGATCGGAGAACGGATACTGCAGGAGTGGGAGAGCGGTGTGAACACCTCGCTGCGCGGCTGAAAGCTCGGGCGCAGCCAGCACCGGTTTTTGCAGTGGCGCCGACCCCGCCCACGGGAAGAACGCTATGCCCTCGGACTTAATGCGCGCACGAGCGCCATCGTACAAATGCCCGTTCTACGTATCCATCGGGTCCCCCCGGGTTACCGCCGTGAGTTACCAAAAGCCCGGCGCGGACACCGGGAGAATCCAGTTCTTGTTGGGGGCTCCCTGCTCGTAGTAGGAGCGGTCGGCGCTGCGGGTACGGTGATAATCGACCCATTTGCCTTCCTCGGGATCGTAGATCAGGTGTTGCGCTCGCAACCGCCGCACGCTCCGCAATTTCACACCCGATCCGAACGGGGTACAATAATCAAGGCCAGGAGGTCTAATGAACCGAAAATTTCCCGCGTCATCACAGGTTTTTTCGCCTCGCGTGTTTTTCGATAAACGCTTTGCGCTGGTTCTTGGGCTCTGTGCCGCGCTTTCGCTTTCAATCAGACCGGTATCGGCGCAGAGCGTCGGCTATACCGGCATTTTCGGCGGTGGCCCGATCTACAAGGACGCCGCGAGCAGCATCCCGGAGCTCGAAACCTCGGGCTTCACCGAGGTGATCGTCTGGAGTGTTGAAGTCAGCTCGACCGGCGATCTGAACTTCAACGGCGAATTTCCTCTGACCTCCAACGGCGTCTACATCGGCGACCAAACGCATTCTGATTTCGCAGCGAACTTGGCGCAGCTCAAGCAGGGCACGGTCAACCGAATCACGTTCAGCATCGGCTCTTCCAATTACGGCGATTGGGAGGACGTTAAGGCGCTTGTGGATTCGCAGGGCACAGGTCCGAATAGCATCCTCTACAAAGATTTTGCTGCGCTAAAGGCGGCCATACCGGCGTTGGATGCAATTGATTTCGACGATGAGAACAGCTTCGACACGTCTTCCACCGTCGCGTTCGGCATCATGTTGGGCAACCTTGGCCTGAAGGTCGTGCCGGACGCGTTCGACAACAACACCTATTGGGAGAACGTCGTCTCGCAAATAAACATTACGGCCCCTGGCACGGCCGACGGGGTTCACCTGCAAGCCTATGCGGGCGGCGCCGGAAACAATCCTTGCGAGGGGTGGAACTTCGGTGGAGTGCCGGTATGGCCGGGCTTATGGGACCAAGACGACACTCCGAGCCAAGTCCAAACCATTATGACCGGCTGGAACGCGCAATGCGGCATCAACGGCGGCTTCTTATGGTTGTACGACGACATCGCCGGAACGGGTTTGGCGGCGCAATACGCAGCGGCAATCAACACGGCGGTCAGTCAGAACGGATTCCGTCTTTCCGGAACGACCAGCATTTTCCTGAATCAGGACGCGTCCGCCGACGGGCTCATCAAAATCACCGATTTGAATGGCTTTACCGGAAGCGTGACGCTTACGGTTTCCGGTTTGCCCAAGGGCGTCAAATCCGTAATCGAAGGAACCGGAAATGAGCGCAAATTGGTTCTTCTCGCCAGTACCGTGGCTGCCACCGGATTTACAACGGTGACGGTGACGGGCACTTCGGGCAGCATCACGCAAACTCTCTTGATCAAGTTGGCGGTGAGCGCCGCCACCGGTTCGACCGGTAAAGGCACCGTGGTGGATATATCTTCTTATTTCAACCGTTATGGAATCTACACCGATGGGACGGTGTTCTCGACCGGCGGAATCGACGGCGTGGGTAACGCGTACTCAGCGAATCTGCTTGGGACATCGCGAGTGCTTTCGGGCGAACTGTTCGATTTCGGGACGGCGAATGAGCTGGATGCAGCGAGCTGCACAGGGCAACCGGTTCTCCTGCCGCAGGGCCACTTCTCCACCCTGACGTTGCTGGGCGCAGCGGTGGAAGGGAATCAACTCTCGCAGACCCTGACCGTGAACTACACGGACGGGTCGAGTTCACCGTTAACGCAGAGTTTCAGCGATTGGTATACACCCGAGAATTACGGCGGCGAGCAGGAAGCCGTGGCAATGGCGTATCGTGACGTTTCCAATGGTACCGAAGATAAGCGGACGTTCAACCTGTACGCTTACTATTTCGCTATCAATTCGAGCAAGGTTGTTCAGGGAGTGACTTTGCCCAATAACTCGAACGTTGTGGTGCTCGCGGCTACGCTGCATTAATTGCGCGAACAGAATACGGCCAGCGCTCCCCAGTATAAGCCTGGCCGGCGGTGCCGTTCGCAACTCTGAATTCCTCCTCAGTGCCCGACGTATATGATCCAGTGCCGGTCGGCTGGGGTGGCGTACCCCAACGGTCCCAGAGCAACAAAAACACAAAGTCGCATGTCCTCAATTCATCGTTGATTAACGCTTGAGGCCTGCCAGTACCGCCGAGCGTGTCTTCCTACCCGACCGGCGTGAAAAACACACCCCGCGCCATCGCGTCAGCTTCGTTGTACTCCTGAACAATACGACGAAACGTGCGCCGTTCTGCCTGCAAACCTCCTGGGCTGGCGATGAACACTCTACAGGTCCGCCACGGCTTCCAGGACTTGCTCGTCGTTCAGCTTAGTCAGCGGGACTAATCTATTCCCCACGATGCTTCGTAGCGAGACTTGGGTCCAGAAGTTGAGTTTCGAGTGGCGCAAAAAAGTCAACGCCCAGTTTCGGTCCATCCGGCCTAGCTCGTACAAGAAACAAAACGCAAATCCGGCGGACCCAACACCGGTCCGCACGGGGATCAATTTTCCCGACGCGATCAGGTCCGCCGCCGCTTCCGAAACTTGCGCGTCGTTCAATGTGGCCGGCGCGGGTGGGATTATTTTTCTCTCTATCGCGCTGCGCAGGGAGGCTTGGGCCCAGATGTCAGATTGCAAGCGGCGCAAGAGAGTCAACGCCCCATTTCGGTCCATCCGGCCCAACTCGTGCCAGAAGCATAAAGCGCATCCGGTGTCCCCAAGCGGTATCATGATCCGATCTCGCGATCCAGGATAACCCGGCTGCCTGCGCAATGCCGGCGGGTGTATATTGACATAGTTAGGCGCAGAGCGGCGATGTTGACGATTCGGCAGGCACAATTCGCAGTCCTTTCGCAGTTGGAGGTGCAGAAGTTCGAAGAATGGATGCTGGTTCACCTGAAGAGATTCTTCCCGAGGCAGTGCGCGGGCGGCGGCGACCAGCGGCTCCGAGAGATGGTTCAGTACGGAATCCAGCGCGCGGCGGGGTACGGAGTTACCGCCAAGCGCGACGTCTGCAAGTATATCGATCTGATGATCGTCTTCGGACGCGATTTTGATACGGATGGGCGATCCCGATGGGCGGGAGCGGTTCTCGGCGAACGCAGAAACCCGGGCGCAAAGATACAGACCTTGCTTCAGGCCGCGAAGCTGCGCCTGAGAAAGCGATAGTTCTCCCTCTATGTCTCCGGCCCCAATGTCTCAGTCGCAGGCTTTGGATGCCGCGGCAAACGACGCCGACGTAAACGGGACTTATCGGGGACCTCTCGAACCCTTCAACTTCAAACCAGGCTCTGGCTTGCAGGATCGATTTTACATTCGATACGCCCCCCAAGGTAACGGCGGTGGGAACTCAGTCCGGATGATCGAGTGAAACCGTTGCTACCCGAGATATCCATCGTCATTCCCGCTTACAACGAAGGCCCCCGGCTGTGCCAGACTCTGGCCGCTATCCGTGACATGACCAGCCTTAGCCACGAAGTCATCGTCGTCAACGACGCCTCCGCCGACTCCGGCTGCGATGTTCTTCGCGCCAACCCGCCGCCATTCGAGAACCTGACGCTGGTTGATTTGCCGCGGCGCCACGGCGTAGCTCACGCTCGTAACCTTGGCGCCGAGCTGGCGAGGGCACCCGTCCTGGTCGCCATGGACGCGCACTGCATCCCTCACCCCGGATGGTTGGAGAAGCTGCTGGAGGAGCTTCACAAACCTGGTGTCGGCATCGTCGCTCCGCAGATCGGCAGCATCGAATGTCCCGCGGCCACCACATTCGGTCTGACCATCCACGATCGGGAACTGGGCGTCGGATGGCTGCACCGGCGAGCCAAGAAGCCCTACCCGGTCCCGCTGGCGGGCTGCGCGTGCATGGTTATGACCCGCGAGTTCTTCGAAGCGGTTGGCCGTTTCGACGCCATGCGGAGCTATGGAATGGAAGACGTGGAACTGTGTATCCGTTGCTGGCTTCTGGGGTATTCTGTCATTATGGTTCCCGACGCGGAAGTGGCGCATTGGTTCAAGAAAGAGCCGTTTCCAGTCGGGTGGCACGATTACCTGTACAATCGCCTGCGAACCGCCGTGCTGCACTTCGACGGGGAACCGCTGGAACGCATCCTGGCTGCCCTGCGCACCAAACCAGCCTTTCCAGACGCCGTGTCCAGCCTGCTGGCGAGTGACGTTTGGACGCGTTACAGCTTCGTGCGCGACCAACGAAAGCACGATGCAGACTGGTTCTGCCGGAAATTCGAAATCTCCATATGACCAGCCTGAGTGTCGTCGTCATCAGCCTGAATGAGGGCGAGTCCCTGCGCCTCACGGTTGACAATCTCCAGGACACCCTGCCTCCGCAAAGCGAAATCATCGTGGTGGATGATCGCTCCACGGACGGCAGCGTGGACTTCCTGAGCGGCGGGTATCCCGGCGTCACGCTGCTGCGCCCGGCAGAGCGGCTGGGCGTCGCGCGGGCGCGCAATTTCGGAGCGCAGCACGCCACCGGCGACGTCCTGGTGTTCAGCGACGCACACGTGCGCGTGCCCGAGGGTTGGTCCGCCCCGCTCCTGGAGTTGCTGGGCCGTTCGAACGTCGGTGCAGTGGCACCCGCCATCGGCACGTTGCAGCCCGCGGCCGCGGCGAGCACGGGGTACGGTCAAAAATGGTCCGACGCCAGTCTTGCTGTCGGATGGCTCAGCCAGCAGAGCAGCACACCCTACCCGGTACCGCTGCTCTGCGGCTGCTTCATCGCTGTGCGCCGCGATGTGTTCACTGAGATCGGCGGGTTCGACTCCGGCATGGTCGTATGGGGCGCGGAGGATTCCGAACTGAGCATCCGCCTGTGGACCCTCGGTTATGAGTGCTGGGTGGCGCCGGAAGTGGACGTGCAGCACGCCTTCCGCGCCCGGTTCCCCTACGAGGTCAAGTGGGAGCCGGTGCTCCACAACAGGTTGCGCTTGGCGACCCTGCACTTTGGACCGCGCCGCCTGCAGCGCGTGGTGGAACGGCTGAAGCGGTATGACGAGTTCGCCGCCGCCAGCGTTCGCCTGCTCACGGGAGATCTGGCGGCGAGGGCATCCAAGGTACGCTCGTTGCGCCGGTACGACGACGACTGGTTCTTCGCCAAATTCCCCAACGACCTCAGGTCCGAACTCTGCGAGCTTGTTTCCGTGAGTCCGGCGGGTGTAAGCGTGGCGCCCGCCGCCTCCGTCAGCGCCTGCCTGGTGTCCTGGAAACGCCCGCAGAACCTGCCGATTATCGTGCAGGCATTGCGCCGCGTCGAGTGCATCGACGAGATTCTGATTTGGAACAACAACCCCGAGGTCAAGCTGGAGTTATCCGACCGCAACACGCGCGTGATTCAATCCGCCGAGAACCTGAGTTGCTACGGAAGATTTGCCTGCGCGGCGCAGGCGCGCAACCCCGTGGTCTATGTGCAGGATGACGATGCGCTCAATCACGACATCCCCGGGCTGTACGACCAGTTCCTGCGCGACCCCACGCGCATCTCGCATGTCCTGGCGCCGACGCACTGGGGCCAGCGCAACCGGCGGGTCTATGGCGAGGCGCAGGCCGCGCTCGTCGGCTGGGGCGCGTTCTTCCGCAAAGAGTGGCTGTCGGTTCTGGACGAACTGCCCCAGCCCATCCGCCAGGATCCGCTTTTCCAGCGCGAAGCCGACGCGTTTTTCAGCCTGTTACTGCAGCGGAAGCACAACGCCGTCCCCGGGCAGATTGCGCACCTGGACGGGCACTCCACGCCGGGCATCGCTTTGTGGTGCGACCCGGGCTACAAGAGTTTGACCAGCCTAGCTATCCGCCAGGCGCTGCGGTGGCTGCGCCTCAGGAGGAACCCCGCGCTTCCGGCGCCCTGGAACGTGGTCATTCCCTGTCATAACTATGGGCGCTATCTGCGAGAGACCGTGGAGTCCGCGCTCGCCAGCGATGCCGATTACGAAATTCACATTGTGGACGACGCGTCCACCGACGGAACGCCCAGCGTCGCCGCCGATCTCGCTCGACGATATCCGCACATTCATTACCTGCGCAACGAAGAAAAGCGCGGCCCGGGTTATGCGCGAAATCGGGGAATCGCCGCGATGGAAAGCGAGTTTGTCGTGCTGCTCGATGCGGACGACCGCATTGGTCCGGATTACCTCTACAGGGCCGGCCAACAGCTCGCCGGCGGCGTCGACGTAGTCAATCCCGATGCAGTCCTGTTCGGCGCGGCCCAAGACCGCTGGGCGGTTCCCGAAGTGACGACCCTCACGATGTTATTGCAGAGGAATTCGGTCCACTGCTGCTCGGCATTTCGCCGGGAGCTCTGGTCGCGGGTGGGTGGAATCGACGAACAAATGCCGTGTTGGATGGACTACGAATTCTGGATTCGGTTGGCTGCAGCGGGCGCGCGCATCCGGGGACTCCATGGCGACCACTTCTTCCACCGCCGGCATGAAGACTCTCTCTCGAACTACGCCGCGACCATTCAGCACGAACTCCGCCAATATCTCCGTCAAAAGCACACCCACTTGTTTGAGAGTTGCAGTGCATGAGTGATCCGGCAGAGGCGTCTGGGTCGGCGCATCGTGGTGATGACACCGCACCGGAATGGCTGGCGATAATGCGACTTAAGGCCCGGAGCGCCCGTTCCCTTCTTTTGGTATCTGATGAATGCGTCACAGAACTCAGGTAACCCAACATTGTCTTTTTCATCGTCGTTTCTCCTTTTTTCCGGGCCGTTGTTTGTCGGCCTCACCCTGATGTGCGCTGGGCGCCTCAAAAAGGGGCAAAATTCCTTTAAACCACATTCACCGTCGGCGCGCAGCGAGCGTAGACAGATTCCGGCCAAGGAAATCGCGAGAGTATCACGTCACGCCGCCTCAGTAAGGCGGTGGTTTCAGGGTCAGGCCGGTAATGGTTTGTAAGCCGAGCATGACACGGGCAGCGGAGATGTTTTGGTAACCCCACGGGCCGCTTTTCCCTGGATTGCGCGTGAGCGTGGCGAGGCAAGGGCCCAGCGTCTTGGCATCGATGGTAGTGCCCGCCTTCTGCAGTGTGGGGAACGGATCGTGCAGGCCAAAGCCCGAATCGTTGATCACATAATATGTTTTATCAAGGATTTTGGCGATACCCACTGCGAGGACCTGGTGCCCGAGTTTACCGGAGTGTACGGCCAGGACGACCGGATTGCCTTGCTCCAGAAAACTGCTCACTCCCACCTCCACCTCCGTGCCCGGCGCAACGTTCAAATCGTTGGAAACGGTGTTATCGAACTCAGCCCCGCCGGGGCTATTCAACGCCACAAGCTGGTTGACCGCTGCCCTCACGTCAGGGCTGTCGGCTTGCATCACGCCGTTGTTGTACGCTGCCCAAATCTTAGCCCCTGGCTTCGTCTTCAAATAATTGATGAAGTACTTTAGCAAGCTGCTGGGATCGATTGGGCTGGTGCCTGCGCTGAACGTTTTGGAAGAGGCGTTGTACACCGGTGCGCAGCATCCGGCCGCAGCCAGAAATGAAGCCCACGCACACAAACCGCAACCGCTGGTCTGGATGGTTCGGGTTCCGCGGTCTTCGTCCGGAATTGGATTGCCTTGAGCGTCTTTTTCCGGCACCTGAACCGGGAGCTCGTCCGTGTACAATCCCTGGTTGAATGCCGGCACGCCCTTACCGGACGCATTAACCAGCAGGCGCACGGAGATCACTTGCGTCTGCTGCACAGTGCTCGGCGCAGTCGTGGAAGGTGTGCTCTGAACCGTTACGTCGGCCACTTCAGCGTCCTTTCAGACATCATACACCATAGTTTTCGTCCGCCACGTCCGCTTGCGGACCGTCTTGCGTACCGGCGCCAAGTTCTAAGTCGAATTGCAGCGTGTGGGTTCCAGGGTCGGGGACCCGCGTACCCACCTGCCCATCGTCGGCCGTAGAACCCGAGGAGATCTTCTCCTGGTTGGGGCCAAGCAATGTCCAGGTCACGTTCGGAACGGGATTGCCCTGGTCATCCACAAACTGGTGGTAGACCGAGTGGGGTGCGGGCGTTGGAGTGGGTGTTGGCGTCGGAGTAGGTGTAGGTGTTGGTGTGGGGGTTGGAGTTGGCGTCGGAGTAGGTGTGGGGGTTGGTACAGGTGTAGGCGTTGGCGTCGGAGTAGGTGTAGGTGTTGGTGTAGGAGTCGGGCTTGGTGCGGGAGTTGGAGATGGCGTTGGAGCGGGTGTAGTTTCTGGTGTAGGTTCCGGTGTAGGTCCTGGTGTCGGGGCTGGCGCCGCACCTCCGTGACACGAAGTGACGGGGTCGCCTACATTTCCCTCGCCGGCATTGGCGTCGGCGTCGTTGGCCGCGGCGTCCAGGGCCTGCGACGAAGACATTGGGGCCGGAGTTGGGTCGGGAGACATAAGAGCGAGAACTATCGACCCTTCAGACGAAGCTTGCCTGCTGTGAACAGCGTCTGCATCTTTGCGCTGGGGTTTCTGCGTTGGGCGAGGATCTCGCCGGCCCATCGGGATCGTTTGTCGGTATCGAAATCTCGTCCGAAGAGGATCATCAGATCGATGTACTTACAGACGTCGCGCTTGGCGCTAAATCCGTACACCGCCGCACGCTTGATTTCATACTGAACCATCTCTTGGAGCTGCTGGTTGCCTGCGGCTGCGCACTGCTGCGGGAAAAACTTCAGGTGAGCCAGCATCCATTCCTGCAACTTCTCCACCTCCACCTGCGAAAGGACCGCGAACTGCGCCTCCCGAATTGTTAGCATTCTGCCAGAATTTCCATTTTGGAACCCTTGCTGAGCATTTCCAGGGACTGCGCGAGCTTTTCTGACGGTGCCGGCATAATGTCCTCACGTTAGCTTATTGCGCTGTGTGTTTTTTAGCTTAATCAGTTGTACCAAAATTAGCTTATTATGTCGAGCAAAAATTAGCTTTTTCTGCTGGTGATCAACGTGCGTCAACAGCCTTCCGCTATCCACCGATCGCCGATCGCGCCCATAGCCGACTGTTCGGAGGGGTCGAGCGTCGCCCAGTTCGAGGGTAGTTCGCCTTCCGGAAGATGGTCGACTGCCAGATCGTCGGGGATTTCGGCAGCGCCCAACACATAGCGGTCCGGAATCACGGACGACAAATGGACCAGGATCTCCACCAGGGCGAGCGAACGGTTTTCGCTCATGTAGACTACCGCGTTGCCTCTGGAATTCCAGCGTCCGCCGGCTCGTCGCGCACCCTCGCCATCATAGGGAGGATAATTAGATCGGCACAACCGGTACGCACGCGTTAGCCGAGCACGCCGGCTTCGATGCGCGTCAGAAGGTCATCAGCTTCAGCACAACCCTCTTCGGTATGGGCCGCCTCAAGCGGCGTGCAGCCGCGCAGCGATGGATTCGGGGTGTGCAGCCAACTAAGCGCTTTTTCGTGGTTGGCGAAAACCTCACCAGTTGTGCACCCCTTCCCTGGCCTCAAAGCGTAGCGATCTGCGCACGCTGGTTTAGCAACGAATCAGAGTCAGTTAGTTAATCACCTGGAAGCTCTGATTCACCGGTGTGGCCGCGGCGTAGTCTGCATCGCCGGTCTGCGTCGCGTGGATCGTACAGCGGCCCACGGCGACGAGCGTCACGGTGTTTCCGGACACCGTGCAAATCGCCGTGGTCGTAGATGCAAAGGTCACGGGCAATCCGGAGCTTGCCGTCGCGGTGACCGTAAAGGGCGCGGTACCTAACGGCTTATTCGACAGAGCGCCAAACGTAATCGTCTGGCTGCCTTTGGTCACCTGGAAGCTTTGGCTGACAGGCGTTGCTGCCGTGTAGTCCGCATTGCCCGCCTGTGTCGCGCGGATCGTACAGTGACCTATGGCGACCAGCGTCACGGCGTCTCCGGACACCGTGCAAATCGTCGTGGTCGTGGAGGCGAAGGCCACGGGCAGTCCGGAGCTCGCCGTCGCCGCAACCCCAAACGGCGGGGTACCGAACGGCTGGTTGGATAGCGGACCAAACGCGATCGACTGGCTGGCTTTGGTCACCTGGAAGCTCTGCGTTACCGGCGTAGCTGGCAGATAGTTGGTATTGCCCGCCTGGCTCGCGTGGATCGAGCATTGCCCCACCGCGACTAGAGTCACAATGTTTCCGGACACCGTGCAAATCGGCTTGGTTGCCGATGCGAAGCTTACCGGCAGACCGGAGGTCGCCGTAGCGCTAACGGCAAACGGCAAGGCGACGATCGGCTGGTTCGGCAGGGAAGCGAAAGCGATTGTCTGGCTGCCTTTGGTGATCTGAATAGCCGAACCGGTGGCCGATGTCAGGCCAGAGGCTGAGGCGGTCAGCTTGTAGCTATTGACGGCGTTGAACACCAGGTTGGTAAACGTGGCGATCCCACCAATTGCATTCACGGTCAGCGTGCCGGCAACTCCGGCCGGACTCGATGCCATCGTCACTGCCGCAGTCGACCCTGAAACCAGGTTCCCGGAGGCGTCCTCCACCTGCACTGCCACGTTGCCGATCGGCGATCCCACCGCGCCGCTCGATGGCTGCTGCGTTAACTGCAACAGCGTAGGCGTACCGGCGAGAACAGGCGCGTCCGTGGTGTGAATGACCTCGCCGATGTTCAACATGGTCGCTGGATTCGGCACCGGGGCGTCCGTGGTGTGGATCACTTCGTTGATGGCGAGATTTTGGGTGGCAATCCCGATCCCCGTCAGCACGACCGTTTGCGGCTGCCCGGGGGCGTTGTCGGCCACCGAAAGCGTCGCCGAGTAGTTGGTTCCCGCTAGCGGCGTGAAGGTGACGTAGATGTTGCACATCGATCCTGCGGCGAGCGAGCCACTGCAGGCGTTGGGCCCATTACCGGGGTCGAACTCGGCCGCATTCGCACCGGTGATGTTGGCTTGGATGCCTGTCAGCGGTGCGGTGCCGGTGTTAGTGACAGTGACGGCCATCGGCGTCGAGGTGGAGTTGATGTTCTGGTTGGGGAATACGACCGGATTGGGCGACAGGGATGCGTTGGGCACTCCGCCAATGCCGGTGACGGCAAAGCTCACCGCCTGATTCACTCCGTTGCCGACTGAGGTGAAGCTGATCGTACCGTTGTAATTCTGAGACAACGTGGGATCGAAGGTGATGCTGAGCTGGCAGGAAGCGCCGACCGCAAGGCTGGCGGGGCAGTTGCCAAGGCCCGCGGTGAACGCGCCGTTGTTTGAGCTGGGAGCGGGGACGGTGGCCGAGTAGATGTAGCCGGTGTTGGTGAGCGTCTCGCCCATCACGACCGGAGTATTGAGCTGCTGGTTCCCAAACGCCAGCGGGTTTGGCGTGGCTACGATCCATGCGCCGCTCATATAACCGGAGAGCGCGATGTTGGATACCGTGGCCGGCTGGTACAGCGAATTGGTGGTGACGGCGATGCTGCCCGTTACCGTGCCCACATGCACCGGCGTGAGGACGGCCTCAATTTCGCAATAGCCGCCCGGCACAACCACCGTTCCGACGGCGCAGTTGCTGCCCGCAGCCTGCTCGATGGCAAATCCGGAAGCGGAGCCGGTAAGCGCGATGTTCGAAATGGTCAGCGGCTGGTTGCCGCCGTTATAGATCTGGACGATTTGCGGGGCGCTGGCGACGCCCACGGTGGTCTGCAAGCCGAAGTTGATCGCGCCTTGGGAACGGTCGACTTTATCGAGGTTCAGGTAGTTGCCCACATAAAGCATGCCGTTCGATCCGAGTCCGAGTCCGGTAGGGCTGGCCGTGGGATCGAGCGACGCCTGCGAAGCGGCATAGCTCGCGGCCGGCAGTTCGGCGACGCCGCCTCCCGGGTATCGCGTGGCGTAGAGGGAATCGGCTGCATCGGCAGCCAGGCCAGTGCTGGTGCCTACGCCTACTGTGTTGATCTCAGTGAGGACTCCGCCGAAGGGGATCTCGTGGATGGCGCTACTTCCGCTGAGAAATATATCTCCGGCGCCGTCTACGGCGAGCTGTTCGGGAAAGCTGATGGAGCCGATGGACGTGGTCAGCAGGCTTCCGCCGGACACGAGTTCGAACACCTGCGCGCATTCATACTCCATGGTGAAGAGATCGCCTTTCGCGTCGACCGCGACGTCGGTGAGGTATTCAAACTTCGAGCAGTAAGAGTTCGGTGTCAACTGAACAAAACCCTGCGTTTGGGTGACGGTATTCCAGGTAATCAGATAAGGGCTGTTCGCATTCTGGGAGATGTAAAGGATGCCTGCGCCGTCGATGGCAATGCCAGCCGGCTCGGTGACGGTCACGGGCACAATGCTTGCCACCCCTTCGCCGGTCACGCTGTACACATTGCCGCCGGACGGGCCATAGGTGGAAACAATGTACGCGGTGCCATTCTCGTCGATGGCGGAGTCATATTGGTTTAGGCCGGAGGAGACTACCGTCGTCGAGACCACGCCCGGCTGCACCAGCGCCAGTGGCGCCTGCCCCACGCCGCCCAGATACACCGTGGCGATAATGGATGTGCCATCCATGAGAAAAAGCGCGTCTTTGCGCACTCCCGGCAGGGTGGGTATAAAGGAGACCGGCACGGTGCAGGTTTGGCCGCCGCCGCTGGGCGTGCAATTCACCGCGCCGGGCGTGTAGTCGTGGCCGTAGTGCAGCGCAGCGGTGGGCGTATCGCTGCCCGTCACGGTAAACGATGCGGTCAACTGCTGCGCCGCGGTGGGAGAAATGCCCACCTCGGCCGGATTGAATGCGAGATACGGCTGGGTGGGAGTGGCGGTATCCGTAGCTGCGGCAATGCCGGGGAAACAGGCCGCGGCCAGGCAGGCCCACGCGAGAAGGCGCGAAGTGGCGGGCATTTCGTCGTGAAATCGAAATCTCATGGCAACTCCTTTTGCCGGCGAATCCGGCCGGCGAGAGATAAAGGGGGATATGCGACATGCCTCAGCAACGGTGTTCCAATGGGTCAGGAGAAGCTGAGCGTTACCGTGACCTGAAGAAGCTGGCCGGCGGTGACGGCAAGCGGCGTCGCAAGGGTGGTCCCGGTAAAGATCCCCGAGCCCCCGGTGTTGTCACTACTGCCGCCGGTGCCTACTGTGATGCAGGCGGCAGGGTTCTGGGTAGAAAAACCGGTGGGAGGACCAAAGCTGCCGCTGGAGAAGCAGTTCGCATATTCGGTCTGTACCGCCGAGATCGTCCCTGCCAGGGGCACCGTCCCTGAACCAGACAGTGCTATCGAGTACGCCGGGGTTCCGGTTCCTGTGAAGTTAGGCGCGAGGGTGAGGCCCCCAATACAAGTCCAATTTTCGCCGCATTCCTCCGCGACATGCGAAGCCCCGTTTTGGATGATATAGCAGTTGTTGGTGGTCTGAACGGTCGGGAACGGGCAGGCGTTGCCGACGAGAACTATGGCATAGCCGCCGAAGGTTATATACCCAGAGGCCAATCCGGTCAGGAATTGCCCTCCATCCGCGAGCGAGTTTTCAAAGTCGCGATGCTGGGCGAGCGATCCGTCCGGGTTTTTTACGTCGATGATCCAGTGGCCATGCACTTTGATGCCTTCGCCGCCCGGCTTGGCTGGGGCGGCAGCTACTTTCTCCGCCGTGGCGGTCAGTGCCGCGAGATGCTGGGGCGCTGGAAGCTTTGCCGCTGAGGCAGGGATGGCGGGGGCTGAGGCCACGGAGGCTGCGCCTGCCGGCTTGTCCGTCGCGCTCTGCTGGGCGAGACCTGCCTGCCCGGCGCAGAGCATGAGGAAAACGCTGCACGCGGATGCCAGCGAGCTCTGGAACTGCGAATTGCGCTTCATCGTTCTGGGTTTCATTTCGGTTCTCTTCTGAGTTGAATTCTGGCCGGTTGCCTGATTCATGTTCGGGTCAGGTTGCCAGGTTGCTCCGTCGGGAGGCGCGCTTACCGCCGCGCCGGGGTTCTTCCGCACGGCGCCAAACGCCCACGTTAGAAGGCGCGAAAAGGCGGTCATTTCGTCGTGAAATTGAAATCTCATGGCAACTCCTTTTGCCGGCGAATCCAGCCGGCGCCGCACCGATCGTAGACTCCAACCCCGCGTCCAGGCGGCCGGCGAGAGCTGAAGGGGGAAATGCAACATGCCCGAGCGACGGTGTCCCATGGATCAGGAGAAGCTGATGGTTACTGTGACCAAGAGGACCTGGCCGGCGGTGACGGCAAGTGGCGTCGCAAGGGTAGTTCCGGTAAAGGTACCCCCGTTAATGCCGACAGTGGGACCGCCGTTAAGGCCTGTTGTGGTACAGGCGGCAGGGTTCGCGCCCGTTGGAACATAGCCAATCCCGTTGTAGGAGTAGCAGTAAAAATCCAGGGTCTGTACCGCCGAAATCGTCCCAGCCAGGGGCACCACCCCCGAACCAGACAGTACTATCGAGTAGGGCTGGCTGCTGCCCGTCGTGATGTTAGCCGCGACTGTGAGGCCCCCGATACAGGTGTAATATGCGCATTGCGCGCTTAAAAAAGCCCCGTTTTGAGAGATATAGCAATTGGTACTTCCATCAAGGGCCGTGGGAGCGCAGGCATTGCCGACAAAGCCGATGTAATAACCGCCGAAGACCATATACCCCGAGGCCAATCCGGTCAGGAATTGTCCTCCGTCCTGGAGCGAGTTTTCAAAGTCGCGATGCTGGGCGAGCGATCCGTCCGGGTTTTTTACGTCGATGATCCAGTGGCCGTGCACTTTGATGCCTTCGCTGCCCGGCTTCGCTGGGGCGGTAGCTGCTTTCTCCGCCGTGGCGGTCTGTGCCGCGGGATGCTGGGGCGCGGGATGCTTTGCCGCTGGGGCAGTGCTGGCGGCGGCTGGGGCCACGGAGGCCGCGGCTACCGGTTTGTCCGTCGCGCTCTGCTGGGCGAGACCTGCCTGCCCGGCGCAGAGCATGAGGAGAACGCTGCACGCGGCTGTCAGCGAGCTTTGGAATTGCGAATTGCGCTTCATCGTTCTTGGTTTCATTTCGGTTCTCTCCTTAGTTGAATTCGGTGCGGTCCACAAATACTCAGCCACGGGGTGTTCCTTTCCTAACACTTAGTTCCGGTTCCCTTTATGCCGAGACCGATCCTACCTTGAACGTTTGGGTAAAGGTATGGCTCTCGGTCGAGGGCAACGTGCCATAGAAGGTGTTGGCCGTCTCTGCCGTGCCGCCGTTCCCAGACTCGGCGAATGTCGGTCTATTGGTGCTAGCAAGAAGACCGTTCGCCGCGCTGTATCCAATCGTCCCCGCCCCCGATGTGAGCACAGCGCTCTCGCTGTTGAAAGGCCCCACTATATTGAGCTGAAAGGCGACGATAGCCGCTGTGTTTTCCGTCGGCAGGTTCGACGGCATGACTGTCGATTTGAGCTGACCTTGGCCATTTGGGACTGTGAAGGTCGCCCCGATGACTCTGTCCTCGGTGTCGTACAGAAGCGTGATAGTGAGCTTTGTGTTGGCGCGAAGCCGGCCGCCGGATATCGAGGCCAAGCCTTGCTGATCGTTGAGGACCACGTTCTGGTTCACGTCAAAAATATTGATCACGCCGGTCAGTTCGCCGTTCACGCAGTCTAAGGTGTACTGTTGGAAGGCGCAATTTGGATTCGTGTGCGAATAAGCGTTCAGTTGGAACGAAAAGCCCGTAAAATGACCCGAGGCCGCATCGAAAACCATATCCTCCGAAGGGGTAATCGTGATAGACAGCCCCAATATGTCATGCCGGTCTTCGCGGGTAAAAAAATAGTTGAAATTGCTCGTCAGGCCCGTGGGGGAGATTGGCCAATACGAGAATGGGGCCACCGCCAGCGACGGAGCGAACCCGCTCGCCTGATGAATGTCCGGGTTGTTTCCCGCCGTCCCGTTTAAAGGCTCCCAGTCTTGCCCCTCGGCGCTCGAGCAGACCAGCACGTTTTGGCCGGAGTCGTTGGCGATGAAGGCCACGTAGAGGCGGCCGTTGAACGCCGCCAGCGACGGCGCCCATCCGTTGCTCGCCTGCTGGATATCCTGGTTGCTGGCGAATCCATTGGCGGAGGAGGAAACCAGAACATTGTTCCCGCTGTTGTTTGCAATGTACGCGACCCATAGGTTCGGCCCGAATGCCGCCAGCGATGGCGCCGATCCGTTGCTTGCCTGATGAATGTCCGCATTGTCTCCCGCCTTGCCGTTTAAGGGCTTCCAGGAGACCCCATCGCCAGTGGAGTAGATCAGCACGTTTTGTCCGGAGTTGTTGGCGATGAAGGCCACGTAGAGGCGGCCGTTGAACGCCGCGAGCGATGGCGCCGATCCGTTGCTGGCCTGCTGAATGTCAAGGTTGCCAGGCGGGAACGACCCGTCGAGGTTGGAGGAGCAAACCAGAACGTTGTTTCCACTGTCGTTCGCAATGAATGCGACCCATAGCCTGTCTTTGAACACGGCGAGCGAAGGCGCCGACCCGCTTGCCTGATGAATGTCGGCAGCGGCTCCCGCTGCGCCGTTTAGTGGCGCCCAGTGAATCCCGTCCGCGGTGGAGTGGATGAGCACATTTTGTCCGGAGTCGTTGGCGATGAAGGCCGCGTAGAGGCGGCCTTTGAACATTGCCAGGGATGGCGCGAACCCGGTGGCCTGATTGATGTCCAGGTTCGGTTGCCAGGTAGCTCCGTCGGGGGACGCGCTTACCAGGACGTTTTGTCCCGAGCTGTTGGCCACGAATGCAGTCCACAAGTACTCAGCCACGGCGTGCCTCATTGGTCGAGCCTGCCGGTATGCTCCCGGCCGTCTGCCCCGCGAGGGCGGAAGAGCATGCGAAATACGTCGAGGCTTCCGTTTTCATACGATGTTCCCTTTCTAAACGCTCAATGTCACTTCGGTAGAGCCGCTGCCCGTGAGCGCGATGGACTGCGTCGCACCCGGCAGGGTATCCCTCAACTCGATCTTGGCGTTCCGTTTTCCCGAGGCCGCGCCAACAACCTGATCCTACCCTCGCCCTGGCGGACTCGCCATAGCATGATCATGCGGTTTTGTTGCGATTGGCCGGGAGCCCCGGAACGTATCAAGCGAGAAGAGAGAGATCAGGAGATGATGCGGCTCTTCAGCGCCTTGCGCACGGCTTCCGTCTTGGAATGGACGTGCAGCTTATCGTAAATGCTGCGGACGTGATCCCGGATGGTATTGATGCTCACCTGGAGGCGGTCCGCCACTGCCTGGTAACTGTGGCCCTCCGCCAGCAATCCCAGCAATCGGACCTCGTGGGGCGTCAGGTCGTGGTCGATCTTCTTGACGGGACCGGTCTTGCGAAACAGCTTCACTACTTTGCGGGCAACCTCCGGGGCCATCGGAGCGCCACCCTGATGGACATCGCGAATAGCGCCCAGGAGATCGGCAGGCGGCATCCTTTTGAGCAGATAACCCGTTGCGCCGTTGCACAACGATTCCATAATATGCTCGTCCTCGTCATGCACGGTAAGCATCAGGATCTGCATGGACGGATACTTTTCGCTGAGCACGCGGGCGCCTTCGGAACCGGGAATACCGGGGAGGTTGATATCCAACAGCAAGACGTCCGGCGTCTGGCCGCCCAGAGACCGCAGTGCCTCTTCCACCGACCCGAAGGCGCCCGCACAGCGATAGCCGGGGGTACCGTCGATCAGCATGCCTAAGCCCTTGCGGATGGCGTGCTCGTCGTCGATCAGCGCTACGTTGATGGAGGCGGCTGTGGGCACGTGCAGTCTCACGCTAACACTGCGGCTCGGCGGAAACAACCGCATGAACATGCGGTAACCGCTAAGCAAACTGTGGGGCAGCCCATCGCCTTTCGTGGTCTGCCGTCTTCGGGCGCGCGGCAGACGACATAAACCGATCGTCTGCCCCACAGAATTCCCCGTCTTACTTGAGCGGCACCGTCAGTTCCAGACGCACGCCGCGTCCGGCGGCGGCGGCCACGCTCATGCGGCCGCCCATCTGCTCCGCCCGCAGCTTCATATTGCGCAGGCCATTGCCTTGATCCCCTGCCTCGCTGAACCCGCATCCATCGTCCACAATTTCGGCGCGCAGTTGACGATCCTCGACCGCGATCGTCAGTTTGGCGGAGGCGCATTGCGCGTGCCGGGCTATGTTGTTCAGGGCTTCCTTGAAGATCAGAAACAAGTGGTGGCGCTGCTCCGGAGTGAGCTTCACTTTTTGCGGGTCGGGGGGCTCTTCCAACGACCAGGCAATTCCTTGCGCTTCCAGCACCGCGGCGGACTGGCGGACCCGCGTAATCACATTCCGCAGATCGTCCCGCCGGGGGTCGGTGGACCACACCACGTCGCTCAACGCCCGCGCCAGGCCGCGCGCCATTGTCGCAACTTCACTCGCCATTTCAAACGCTTCCGGACGGGCGCTGCCAACCTCCTGTTTCACCGCTTCGCTGAGGAGCGCCATACCCGACAAGCTGCTCCCGATGTCGTCGTGCAGGTCGGTGGCGATGCGTGTGCGGACGCGCTCCACTTCCAGCAGGCGATTCAAATTGTAGCGGTAGGCGCCGTACAGGAGGGCCCCGCACGCTAACAAGGCGGACAGACGGAACCACCAGCGCGCCCAGACAGGCGGGAGAATCGTAAAATCGATCTCCGCGGGCGTCTCGCTTTCCTGCCCTTCCGAATTCACGGCTTTCACCAGAAAGTGGTAGCCCCCCGGTTCGAGGCCGGGATAGTTCACCTCATGGCCCCTGCCAGGCCTCTGCCAGCCCGACTCTCCTCCTTTCAGCGTGTATGTGTAGCGCAGGTTCGCTTCGGGTTCGTCGCTGAAACCAACAAACGCGACCTGAAACTGATTCTGAGAAGGCTGCAGTTTTCCACGCCGGATGCGCGTCTCGCCGAGTTGCGAAACCGGATAGCGATCGCGGCCGATGCGCAGATCCGTGATCCGCACGGACGGGATGGCGGGCGACCGGTCGGCGGTTGGGGACAGTCTCGAGAGACCCTGGGTGGTCGCGAACCAGAGATCGCCGGCGCCATCCCTGACCGCCATGGTGATGTTTCCGCGCGCCAATCCGTCGGCCACCGAGTAATGTTTGATGTAACCCGTTCGTGGATCCAAACGGTCCACGCCCTTAACGGTAGCGGCGTAGATGCGCCCCGTCGCGTCCTGGGTGACGCACACGATCGCGTCGCTTGAAAGCCCATCCGAGGCCTTATAAATCCGCAACCCAAGATGCGGACTGCCGGGACGATCTATCAGTCCGAGACCGTTCTCGGAAGCAATCCACAATCGGCCGCCGTTATCGACGAACAAATCGTTTATGTCCGCCGGGACGCCGTCTTTCAGCGTGAACTGCGTGAATTGCCGGCCGTTGTAACGAAATAGATCGCCAGCCAAGGCCATCCAGATGTTGCCGTCCCGATCTTCGGCAAAGGCGGCGATCAACTCTTTCCCGGTTGGGCCGCCATTAATGAAAGAGACGCCCTTGGTAACAGGGTCCCAGCGTATGAGCCGCACGTCGCCCGCCGGTAAAACTTGCGCCGATGCCCAGATGCGGCCCTTCGAGTCCTCGAAGACCTGCAACACGCCCTGATCCCGCGCATAACAAGCCTTTGGCTGTCCTCCGGGCGGTGTCCCTCCCGGGGTCGGCGCGTAAGTGCAGAGCCCCGCCCTTGTCGCCGCCCACCAAGCGCCGGTGCGGGCCTGCAGCAGCACATGGTGTCCCCAGGTTGCTTCCTTGCTGAAACCCTTGACGAACGAGGCGTGGAACCTGGCTCCATCGAAGAGATTGAGGGATAAATTTCCAGTTACCGAAGCCCCCAGCGCCATGATGGTTCCCGTGCTATCCGTGGAAACCGCCCACACGCGATCCGTCGCGAGCCCGTCCGGCTCCCGAAATGTGGTGAATCCGGCTTGGAGAATTTTCATTGCGCCGGCTGCTTCCGTTCCCGCCCACATGTTCCCCGCACGGTCCCTGGCCAGCGCGTTCACCTGACGGTCGATCAGTCCCTGAGCGCGAGTGAACGTCCGCAACGCCGGTGAGAGGCTGCCGGGAAGCCATCGCACGATCCCCTCACTGGCGCCGGCCCAAAGGTACCCGTCCGGCCCCTCTGCCAGCGACGTCACGTCCAGGCCTTTCACTTCGCCGGCTTCCCTGTAGATCTGCCGAACGCCATACTTGCCGTCCTTGTCCGCGTCGCGCATTAACACCAAACCGCCTTGCAACGCGGCCCAAATCCTGCCGTAGCGATCTTGTAATAGCGCCCGCACATTCTGGGTCCCTCCAGGCATCGCGATGTGCTGGGCCGCGCCATCACTCCCGATGACGTAGATTCCCAGCCGGGTAGCCACCCACAGCCTATGGCCAGCGTCCTCCATGAGACTCGTGACAGGGATCCGCTCCTGTTCGGGCGGCGGGAGCAGCGACTGGTGGCGGAATCGATGGCCGCTCACCATTTCGAACAACCCTGACCGCGTCCCGCACCAGATTCTGCCGCTGGAATCCTGCATGAGGGCGTTCACTGCGTTCTCGTCCGCGTTGTTGCCGGGCAGGTAGGTGGTGAATTTCCCGCCACCCCCGGCGTGAAATAGGCTTACACCGCGCGGGGTACCGGCGAGGTATTCGCCGGCGCGAGTCTCCAAGAGCGTTTTCACCGATCGGTGCGGCAGTCCGTCCGCCAATCCGAAGTTGACGAAGCGGTAACCGTCGAACCGCGACAGCCCTTCCGGCGTGCAGAACCAAACAAAGCCGTGCGAATCGGCGACGACTTTGCCGATGCTGTCCGACGCCAGACCGTCCGCCGTGGAATATGACTTGATGGGCAACAATTCGGCGATGACGCACGGCGGTAATGCAAGGACCGCAGCCGCAATTCCCCATCGTCCCAACATGCCGCCTCCGGCTTACTAGTGTAACCCGCCCACCATCGCTCAGCGGTGCTCCGTAAACGCCCGTGGCGCGGTTGCGCCGGGCGATTAACTCCCCGACACCCGAAGCCGGAGGTTTAGGGTTGGCATAAGGCGCTTCGTGCATCCTACCGCCGCCGGCCCGTTCCCGCGCCAACCGCCCGTTGCCCGTCGCCGCGACCGCCAGCGTGCGGATGGACTAAAGTCGGGAGACGAGCATGATGCCAGTGGTTTTGTGAACGCCTGACGAGTGCTTTAAAAGGACGTCTCTTGTTTTCCGTTCGCGCCCCAGTACGCAGATATGGGAGGTTCCGCGTCCACTATGTAGGCGAAGGCCGCATGACGCAGCGCGCCGATTCTGCTGCTACACACTATCCTGCGATGGATAGTCCTGAGTCGCGCATCCGGAAGTTATCCACTGGACGTGTAATGTCCGAACGGTTGAGGTGACGCCCAAAGGCCCGCGAAGTCGGCTTCTGGGAGATGAGGTTTCGGCCAATAGCGGACGCCGGCCATTCAAGGAATGCTGAACATCCGATTGGCCGGATCTTCCAAAAAGTGATGGTTGTTGAAGGCCACGACAGCCCCGGCGGGGCCCTATCGAATCACTGTTTTTGAAGGAGTCTACGCGGGGGGCCTTTTGGAAGGCGCGGCGTCAGGCCCGACGCGGACCCGTGATTTTAGCCTGTTCTGCGTTCGGCTTCCATCAGGTTGGTGAGGATGTCGTTGATGCGCGTCAGGTGACCTTCGCCCTTGGATTTCAGCCAATCGAGAACTCGCGGATCGAGACGTATACTGACCGCAACCTTTCGCCTGACGTCGCGCAGGCGCACCATGCGCGCCAATTGCTCAGCAGTCAGGCGGGGGATGTCTTCGAAGTTAATGTGCGAATCGTCCCCAGCCGCCTGGCGTGCGGCAGCGCGGCGGAGCGCGCTACGTTCCTCTTCAGTCCATTGCCTGTTCCTGATATCTTCGGATTTCATGCTTTTCATGTTGTATACTGAACCGTATGGCTCAGTATAGCCAAGCCCACTTCGATGCCTCGTTCGGCGCGCTCTCGGACGCCACCCGACGCGGCGTTCTGGAGCAACTCGGGCGTGCGGACGCTTCGATCACAGCCCTTGCCGAGAGGTTCCACATGACCCTTACGGGCATGAAGAAACATGTAGGCGTCTTAGA
>JBEKPZ010000082.1:0-24268 GCA_049520215.1 Bryobacteraceae bacterium
AGGCCTCCGATTTACGGCGTGATGGCGGAGTTCGACAACCCCACATCCCTGGTAAATGCCGCCCGCGAGGCGCGCGCCCGCGGCTACCGTAAGCTGGATGCCTATTCGCCGTTTCCCATCGAAGCACTGACCGAGGCGCTGCACCTGCCGAAAAGCAAGCTGCCGCTGATCGTCCTGATAGGCGGAATTCTGGGCGGACTGACCGGCTACCTGATGCAGTATTACGTGACCGTGATCTATTTCCCGATCAATATCGCCGGGCGACCGCTGCATAGCTGGCCGATGTACATCGTCATCACCTTCGAGCTGACCATATTGTTCGCTGCGCTGTCGGCGGTATTCGGCCTGCTGGCAGTGTGCGGACTGCCCATGCCGTATCACCCCACTTTCAACGTGCCGCGATTTGCGCTGGCTTCGCGCAACCGGTTTTTCTTGTGCATTGAAGCTGCCGATCCATTGTTCGATCGCAAGGCCACCGAGGCGTTTTTGGAAAGTCTGGATGCGCGGGAGGTCTCCGAAGTTGCGCACTAGACGTCCGCTAACAGCAGCAGTTGTGGGGCAGACCTCCAGGCCGACGTGGACGTCGGCCGCAGGACTGGAGTCCCGCCCCACCAGCAAACGCAGGTTGATCAAAATGTTGCTGCCCATCCTGGCCTTCGCCGCCCTGCTTACCGGCTGCCGGCAGGACATGCAGGATCAGCCCAAGTACATCCCGCTGCGTCCCAGTTCCTTCTTCGCCGATGGCCGCTCCGAGCGTCCCCTGGTGGAAGGCACCGTCGCGCGCGGGCATCTGAACGACGACACTGCATTCTTCACCGGAAAGACCGATGGCAAACCGGTCGACGCCTTTCCCCTACCCATCACCCGCGCGGTGTTAGACCGGGGACAGGAACGTTACAACATCTACTGCTCGCCGTGCCATGATCGCCTGGGCAACGGCCACGGCATGATTGCCCAGCGCGGATTCAATCATCCGCCCCCGCAGTCTTACCACATCGACCGGCTGCGGCAGGCCCCGGTGGGGTACTTCTTCGATGTGATCACCAACGGACTGGGGGCCATGCCGGATTACGCGGCCCAGATCGAGCCTCGCGACCGCTGGGCTATCGTGGCCTACGTGCGTGTGTTGCAGTTGAGCCAGCATGCTTCGCTGGACGATGTCCCCGCGGAGAGGCGCGCCGAACTGAACAAGGGAGGAACGAAGTAATGCCAGCCGCGGCTCACGAACGTTCATTCGCCATCCCGCGCGACCTCCTCACCGATATGCGCGTCTGGTGGAGGCGCTTCCTGGCGATCGGCGTAGTGGCTCTGACTCTCAGCGTTATCGGCGCCTTCTTCAATCCCGACCAGTTCTACCGCTCCTACCTCTGGACCTATATGTTCTTCATCGGCTTGCCGCTGGGAGCTACGGCGCTGCTGATGCTGCAATACCTCAGCGGAGGCGCGTGGGGTGTAGTCATTCGGCGCCCATGCGAGGCGGCCATGCGCACACTGCCGCTAATGATGTTACTTTTCTTTCCCATCATTATCGGCATCCCGCATCTGTATTCGTGGTCGCACCCCGACATCGTGGCTCACGACCGCCTGCTGCAACACAAGCACGTTTACCTGAACTTGCCCTTCTTCCTGGGTCGTGCATTACTGTATTTCGGCGGTTGGAGCCTGATCTCGCTCGCGCTTTATAAGTGGTCGGGCGATCAGGATCGCGGTGACCCGCGCGCCGGCGGGCGCCTGGCGGCGATCAGCGGTCCGGGCTTGATTTTCTATGGATTCAGCGTGACCTTCATGGCTATCGACTGGGTTCTGTCGATCAACCCGCACTGGTTCTCTACGATTTTCGGCCTGCTCTTCATAGCGGGCGAAGGGTTGTCGGCGGTGGCGTTCCTGATTTGTGTGCTGGTGATTCTCAGCAACCGGGCGCCGATGGCGGAAGTGCTGACGCATCGCCATCTGCACGACGTGGGCAAGCTGATGCTGGCCTTTGTGATGGTGTGGGCGTATTTCTCGTTCTCGCAATTGCTGGTGATCTGGTCGGGCAATTTGCCGGACGAGATCCCGTGGTACATCAAACGCTTCGGGGGCGGATGGCAATATATCGGCGTGGCGCTGGTGCTCCTGCAATTTGCGTTGCCCTTCGCGCTGCTGTTGTCACGCGACCTCAAACGCAATTTCAAACTGCTGCGCGCGGTGGCGATTGTGGTCATCGCGATGCGGTTCGTGGATCTGTACTGGGTGGTCGCGCCGGACTTCCAGGGGGCGCAGTTTACGGTGAGTTGGATGGATTTCCTGCTGCCCATCGGGCTGGGTGGACCCTGGCTGGCGTGGTTCTTGTGGCAATTGGCCCAGCGTCCGCTGATGCCGCTGGGAGATCCGCAGTTGGAGGAGGCTCTGGAGCATGGCCGGGAATAACGCTCACTCCGGCGATGAGCCGCGCAATCCGCACGTCCGGCACGAACCGGGGGACGTCAATGCACTGGCGCTGACGAAGTTCGGGTTGGCGATGGCGGCCCTGATCGTTGTTTTCCTCTTTGGTTTGTGGGGCATGTTTGAGTATCTGAAGAACCGCGAGGCGGAGGTGGGGCTGCCGGTATCGCCGTCGGCTATGGTGAATACCCAAAGACAGCCGCCGGAACCAAGGCTGCAGCGTCATGCGGCGCAGGATATGCGGGACTGGCGCGCCGCCGAGGACAAGGCTTTACACCAATATGGGTGGATCGATCCGGATAAAGGAATTGTGCAGATACCGGTGGAGCGGGCCATGGATTTGATCGCGCAACGGGGACTGCCCGCTGCGGCCGCTGGAAAAGCAAAATGAAGTTGACGCACACAATCGGGCTCGCCCTGGCGGCCGCAACCGCCGCGTGGGCGCAGCCGGCCCAACCCGCGCCCGCCCAGCCATCGGCGATGCGCAGCCCCGATTCCAAGCCTGCCCCGCTGCCGGCAGGACTACAGGGCGTAACTATCGAACAGAACCTCAACCAGCAGGTGCCGCTCAATCTCGTGTTTCACGATGAGTTCGGCCGCTCGCTGCCGCTTTCCACCTACTTCAGCGGGCACAAGCCGGTGCTGCTGGCCCTGGTTTACTACACCTGCCCCATGCTTTGTAACCTGGTGCTGACCGGCATGGAGAGCAGCCTGCGCGCCATCTCACTCAATCCCGGCCGCGATTTCGAGGTGGTAGCGGTGAGCTTCGATCCGCGCGACACACCGGAGATCGCGGCAGGAAAGCGCGCCAGTTACCTGCAACGCTACCGCCGCCCCGATACCGCCAACGGCTGGCATTTTCTGACCGGAGACGAAGCCAACATCAAAGCACTGACTTCAGCCGTGGGCTTCCGCTATAAGCTCGATCCAGTGACGGGGCAGTACGCGCACGCCAGCGCCATCATGATCCTGACACCCGAAGGCAAGCTGTCGCGTTATTTCTACGGCGTGGAATACGCGCCGCGCGACGTACGTCTGGGGTTGGTGGAGGCTTCCCAAAACAAGATCGGCTCGCCGGTGGACCAGATGCTGCTGTTCTGTTACCACTATGATCCGGCAACCGGCAAATACGGCGCCATCGCCATGAACATGGTGCGGTTCGCGGGCGGCAGTTTCGTCCTGATTTGCGGCACATTCCTGTTATTCGCGTGGCGCCGCGACTGGCGCAGAGATCGCCAGGCTTTGAGGCAAGCAAGATAACTTCATGGACTCTGAATTACCTCTATTTCCGGTTCAGGCATCCAGCGTGGCCGCCAGTGTGGACCATCTGCTCTACTTCCTGCTGGCCGTGGCGGTCTTCTTCGCGGTGGGGATTTTTGTCACCATCTTCTACTTTGCGATCCGCTACCGGCGGCGTTCCGAGTCGGAACTGCCGGCTCCGGTGCATGGCGTAATGAGTCTGGAGATTCTCTGGAGCGTCATCCCGTTCGGTCTCACCATGATCATGTTCGCGTGGGGGGCTAGTGTGTTCTTTACGATTTCCCGCCCGCCGGACGACGCGCAGCAAATATACGTCATCGGCAAACAGTGGATGTGGAAGATTCAGCACATGGAAGGGCAGCGCGAGATTAACGAGCTGCATATCCCGGTCGGTCAAGCCGTCAAGCTTACTATGACTTCGGAAGACGTGATCCACGACTTCTTTGTGCCCGCCTTCCGCACCAAGGCCGATGTGCTGCCGGGACGTTACACGACTACCTGGTTCAAAGCGACCAAGCCCGGCAAGTACCACTTATTCTGCGCCCAGTATTGCGGCACGAACCATTACGCCATGGTCGGCTGGATTTATGTCATGGAACCGCAGGACTATCAGGCGTGGCTGAGCGGCGGCACGAACGGCTCGCTGGCGTCCAGCGGCGAAAAGCTGTTCCAGGATCTGGCTTGCATCAACTGCCATCACCTGAACGACCCGCCGGGGCGGGGGCCGAACCTGCGCAACCTCTACGGCAGCCAGGTGGATCTCACCGGCGGCGGCCATGTCAAGGCCGACGAGGAGTATATCCGCGAATCGATTTTGAACCCGTCGGCGAAGATCGTGGCGGGCTATCAGCCGATCATGCCCACGTTCCAGGGCCTGGTCACTGAGGAGAACGTGCTGCAATTGATCGAATACATCAAGTCCCTGACACAGAAGCCGGTCCCGCCGCCGGCCGGCGCCGCGGCAGGCACGTCCAGGCAGAAATCCACCAAACAATAAGACTATGATTACCGAAGCGGTCGAAGAGCGAGAAACTTACCTCAACGCGAGTTACGGCATCAAGTCCTGGCTGCTTACCAAGGACCACAAACGCATCGCTCTGTTATATCTGCACACAATCACGTTCTTCTTCTTCCTCGGCGGCATCTTCGCCACCCTGATCCGGCTCGAACTGCTGACCCCCAAGGGCGATCTGGTTTCTGCGGACACTTATGCGAAGCTATTCACGCTGCACGGCGTGATCATGATCTTCTTCTTCCTGATACCTTCGATTCCCGCCACGCTGGGGAATTTCTTCCTGCCCATGATGATAGGGGCGAAGGATCTGGCATTTCCGAGAATCAATCTGCTGAGCTGGTATCTGCTGGTGATTGGCGGCTGTTTTGCGATGTACGCCATGTTGGCCGGCGGCGTGGACACCGGGTGGACTTTCTACGTGCCGTACAGCACCAACTACTCCAATACCTACGTGATCGCCACCGGCATTGGCATCTTCATCGCGGGGTTTTCCTCGATTCTCACGGGGCTGAACTTCATCGTAACGGTGCATCGCATGCGGGCTCCGGGCATGACCTGGTTCCGCCTGCCGCTGTTCGTGTGGTCGAATTACGCGACCGCCCTCATTCAGGTGCTGGGGACTCCGGTGATCGCCATCACGCTGGTGCTTTTGATCGGCGAGCGGACGCTGCACATCGGCATCTTCGATCCCGCGCGTGGAGGCGATCCGGTGCTGTTTCAACACCTGTTCTGGTTCTATTCGCACCCCGCGGTCTATATCATGGTGCTCCCGGCCATGGGCGTCATCAGCGAGTTGGTCTCCGTGTTCTCCAAGAAGGCCGTGTTCGGGTATAAGGTTGTGGCGTTTTCCAGCGTGGCGATCGCGGTGCTCGGTTTTCTGGTTTGGGGCCATCACATGTTCGTGTCGGGCCAGTCCGTTTACGCCGGCCTGGCGTTCTCTTTCCTCAGCTATTTCGTGGCCATTCCGTCGGCCATCAAAGTGTTCAACTGGACCGCCACGCTCCATCGAGGATCCATATCCTTCGCCACGCCCATGCTGTATGCGTTCGGGTTCATTGGACTGTTCACCGTCGGCGGGCTCACGGGCTTGTTTGTGGCGTGCCTGGGTGTGGACGTCCATGTTCATGATACTTATTTCGTGATTGCCCATTTCCATTACATTATGGTGGGCGGAACCCTGATGGCCTATCTGGGCGGCCTGCACTATTGGTGGCCCAAGATGTCCGGACGCATGTACCCGGAGGGTTGGGCGAAGCTCTCCGCCCTGGTTATCTATCTGGGCTTCAATCTGACCTTCTTCCCGCAATTCATTCTCGGCTATCTGGGCATGCCGCGGCGCTACTGGACTTATCCGGACGAGTTTCAGGTATTGCATGTCATGTCCACCGCGGGCGCGTCGGTGCTGGCGGTCGGGTATCTGATGCCGCTGATCTACTTTATGTGGTCGTTGCGGTACGGTCCCATCGCTGGGCCGAATCCGTGGGGCGCCACGGGCCTCGAATGGCGAACGGCTTCGCCGCCGCCCGCTCACAATTTCGAGGAGACCCCTATAGTTACCACGGAAGCGTACGATTACGCCGCGCTGGCCGCCATGGAGGAGGCCAAAGTTGGATAGCCACACGGAAACCGCCGAGCTGCGCGAGCAGTTCGAAACGCCCGGACAGCAGAAGGAAGTCTCCACGCTGGGGATGTGGATTTTCCTGGTCACCGAGGTCATGTTCTTCGGCGGCCTGTTCCTGGCTTATGCAATCTATCGACGAGAGTTTGCGAGCGCGTTCGCGGTGGCCAGTAACACGCTGGACGTCGTCGTCGGCGCGGTGAATACGGCGGTCCTGCTCTGCAGCAGTTTCACCATGGTGCTCGCAGTGCGCGCCGCGCAGATCGGCAGCCGCAAGGCGCTGATCTGGTTTCTGATCCTGACGATCGTGTTGGGCGGAGTCTTTCTGGGCGTCAAAGCCTATGAGTGGAACCTGAAATTCGAGGAGCACCATGTGCCGGGTCCGTCGTTCCACCTGGAGGGCACCGGAGAGCAGGGGCCGGCGCAACTGTTCTTCTCGCTGTACTTCACCATGACCGGGCTGCACGCTCTGCACATGATAGTCGGAGAAGGCCTGATGTTATTTCTACTGTGGCAAGCGTACGCCGGCAAGTACACGCCGCGATATTACACACCGGTGGACATCGGGGGGCTCTACTGGCACTTTGTCGACATTGTCTGGATCTTTCTGTTCCCGCTGCTCTATCTGATAGCGCGTCACCAACACTAACATGCAAGAACACGCCGATTCCATCAAGACCTACACGCTGGTTTTTCTGTCGCTGCTGCTTCTGACTGGAGCGACAACGGTGGTGGCCACCATCGACCTGGGAGCGTTCAACGTGGTCATGGCCCTGCTCATCGCGGTGGTGAAGATGATGCTGGTGGCGCTGTTTTTCATGCACCTGCGTCACAGCACCATCCTGACGAAGGTGGTGGTGGGCGGCGGCATGCTGTGGCTGGGGATTCTGCTGTTGCTCAGCCTGAGCGATTTCGTCACGCGCGGCTGGCTGCCGGTACCGGGAAAGTAGCGGCAAATCGCTCATTCGGGCCACAGACTAAAGTCTGTGCCACCGTTAGGCAACGCGTCTGGCGATTTGCATCGCGGTCCAGTCGTATGGAAAATGGCGTCCGCACTCCAGGCACGCAATGTAAGTCTCCGATTGCGCGCTCTGCCTTCCAGTCAGGCCTTCACTGACCCGGAGCGTAATCGGGAAGGTCGTTCTGCGATGCGCACAACCGTACAATCGTTCTGCGAGACCCGTTAAGTGCAGACCCACAGTACTCGCCACCACGTTAAAAAGATCCATATTTTGCCTCCTCAGGATGCCCGGATCCGGCGATACTCCGGCTGCCACATGGCGTCCTGCACTTGTTGAACGATGTCGCCGAGTTTGACGCGGGCCAGGCCCTCGGCTTCCGCGGCCTCCGCGACGGCCACCGCCACGGTCACCGACACGCTGCGCAGGTCGTCAATATGCGGGAGCAGCGAGGCGCCCGGTTGGCGTACCGTCACCAAACTGGACACGGCACTGGCCGCCGCCGCGAACATGCCCTCGCTGATCCTGCTGGCTCGCGAGACGATCGCGCCGAGCGCCAAGCCGGGGTACAGCATGGCGTTGTTCGCCTGGCCGATGACGTACGTCACTCCCTTAAGCGTCACCGGGGCGAACGAACTGCCGGTGACGACCAGCGCGCGCCCGTCAGTCCAGGCAAGCAGGTCGGCGGGGTTCGCCGCGGCCCGCGCCGCCGGATGGCAGAGCGCGAAGATAATCGGCCTGTCCGTATGCGCAGCCATTTCGCGGACGATCGCCTCCGTGAAACTGCCGGCGACCGTCGACGCGCCGATCAGCATGGTCGGTTGCACCCGCCGCACCACCTCGGCCAGGTCCACGCCGTCTCCGTTCCGCCCGTGCTTCCAGGCGTGGCTTTCGGCGGGCGGGCGCGCGTAGGTCGCCTGATAGTCTTGCAGTTGACCATCCATATCGGCGGTGAGCAATCCCTGCCGGTCTACGCACCAGAAGCGTCTGGCTGCATCCTCTTTGGAGAGTCCCTCGCGCACCATGGCGTCGCGAAGTTGGTCGGCAACTCCAATACCTGCCGTGCCGGCCCCGAAAATCACAACGCGCTGGTTGCGCAGCGGCGTCCCGCAGACGCGCACGGCGGAGATAGCCGCCGCCAGCGTGATCGCGCCGGTGCCCTGCATATCGTCGTTGAATATGCAGAGCCGGTCGCGGTACTTCTCCAGGATCCGCCGTCCATTGCCCGGCGCAAAGTCCTCCCACTGCAACAACGCGTTGGGAAACAGCTTGGTCGCCGCTCTGACGTAAGCGTCGATGAAGGCGTCGTAGCGCTCCCCGCGGATGCGCGTGTGCCGGTTCCCGATGTACATGGGATCGTTAAGCAGACTCTCCCGGTTGGTGCCCACATCCAGCATCACTGGGATGGCGCGCGTCGGGTCGATGCCGCCCGCCGCCGTGAAAATCGCCAGCTTGCCGATCGATACCTCAATGCCGCCTACCCCCCAATCGCCGATTCCCAAGACCTGCTCGGCGTCGGTCGCCAGGATCAGGTCGATATCACCGGGGCCTGCGCGTAGATTCGCAAACGCCTCCTCGATCGCTCCGACATGGTCGATCGAGAGATACACGCCACGCGGGCGCCGGCACTCATGGTGATACTGCTCCATGGCCAAGCCCACCGTCAAATCGTTGACGATGGGGATCATCTCGACAAGGTGCTCCGAGAACAGCCGGTAGAACAGTACTTCGTTGCGATCGTGCAAGGCCGTCAGATAGACGTTTTTGCTGAGCGCATCCGCCAGCCTCTCGTACTGAATGTAAGCGCATTTGACCTGATCCCCAAGAGTGCTGATATCCGCCGGAAGCAGGCCCGTGAGGCCCAGCGCTTTTCGTTCTTCCGCCGTGAAGGCGGTTCCTTTGTTCAACAGCGGCGAATTGAGCACGGCCAAGCCGCGAGCCTGGGTCTCGCAGCTATGGTTCCCGTTCTGCCGGGGCTTTGCCATCGGCGCCAATAGCGGGATCACTCTCTGTCGCATGCTGTTTGCCTCTTTATTGGGTCGAGCTTTACTGAAGGCGGTGTGCGACGCCACGGACGGCGAAGGCCGCACCCAGAGCCAGCAGCCCGAACAGGAAGATTAGGGGCAGCGTGCTGGCCGTGGCGGGGAGCGCCGGCGCCATCGCCACTTCAGTCTCCACAGGCGGCAAGGTAACCACCTCGGCGAGTTGCACCTCTTCTCCGGTGGGCTTGACGGCCATGATGGGCGCCTGTTTCATCGCCACTACCACAGGCTCGTCCACCGACTTAATCGGCTCCGTGACTTCCAAAGCGATCTCGAGCGGCGTAAAGAGCACGGGCGTATTGGTGGTCTTGGCCAGTTCCATCGCTTTCGCTTTCGGATAGACGAATTCTTCGCCCCAATTTCTGCCGGGATAGAACCAGGCGCGCAACGCTTCCGGCTCGCCGGCCGGTCTTTCTCTGAATGTCATCACGGTCTTGTCCGTAGCTTTGAGGCGATAGTTCGGGATAGCCAAGATCGTGGCGTAGATAGTCGTTTCGTCCTTATTGAAGATCTGGACGATGTGGCGGTCGGACTGCGAATCCAGAATCTTGAACACATAGGTGCCGGCAGGCAAAACACCCCACCCGGCGAGGTGCACGCCTGGAATCTCCACGGGACCGCTAAAAGTGATCACGGTCTTCCGGTTCCAATCATCTGCCTTGGCACTTGGCGCCAGCGCCGCGCTGATCAGCGCCGCACAACATATCGTCGTTGCTGCTTTGAATAGCTTCATTTTCTTTTTTCCTTGGTCCCAGATTCTTGCAGTCTGTTGTTCGCTTGTGGTTCGGCGTGGAACAGATCTCGGCGGGTTCGCCCGCGCCTGGACTTAAGCAAGTTGCGCACCGAACCGCTTTTTGGGCGTATGCACCAGCGTCCGGCAACCTTCAAGCAGGCTGAGCGTCGGAAGAGGAACTGACCGAGCGTGGTTATGGCAGTCCCCGGCGCACGTTGAAGTTCCGGGCCATCGGCTGGCGCAATCGGGGAGTACAACCCTGAGCATTTGGGGGCTGCTTCGAAACGCGGCTGCCGCGCAAATTGCGAAACACCAACGCCAGCCGTCCAAGGCGCGGTGACCACCTGTGGTCAGATGACTCCGCGCGGTCAGTTTCCCGGCCCGGTCAACGCATTCTCCGCAGGCCCAGCGCGTAGGCACACATGGTCGACGTCGCTCCGGTACGGGTGGACCCCGGCATGCCTTATGAAGAGTGCGGCCGAAAGAAACCGAGCGCGCCAGGCGGGCTCCGCTTTGTGGTCCTTGGGTATGGTGTCGAAGGAGAAACGATGTTCCGAATGGCTACGAAAATCATCAAGTGGGTTTCCGTTCCGGTCCTGCTGATTGCCTCACTGTTTGCGTGTTACGCCGCGAGTTACGAACCCCTGGTGGATTTCGCGATTTGTCTGGGCGCCATCATTTTTGTACAGCGGGCGATCCGGTTAAAGGAATACTTCTGGGCCGGCGGATTCCTTGCGATCGTGGTAGTTTTCACGCCACTCTCGCTCGCGGTTAAGGTTTTTCTCTTGATGGGCTTCGCTGGCCTTGCGACCTTCACCAACTTGTTGGCGGCATTCCGGGGGCAACCAGCGCGGGCAGGCTAACGCAATTCTGGAGATGTTTACGTGTGTACAGGGAAGCGGAGGTTTTTATGAAGAGACAAATGCTATCTCGATCGAGAATCCGCGCGGTGGTGATATTCGGGTTCTCTATGGCCATTCCCATTGCCGGTATTGCTCAGACTTCAATTACAGGGACCGCTCCGACCTCAATTACAGACGTTGCGCCGGCCCCGGTTACAGAGATTGTTCCAGCTCTGGCTGCAGAGCCCGCTCCAGTCCCGGTTGCCGGGATTGCGCAGACGCCGGTCATAGCGATCGCTCCGCTCGATTGGCAAGCGAAGCTGCATTATCATGCCGAGGCCAGCTACGGGCCGTGGGCCGTCGCGAGCTTCGCGGCCTACGCCGGATTCCTCCAGGAGATTAACTCACCGAAAGAGTGGGGACAGGGCGGCGGCGCCTATGGCAAGCGTTTCGCCTCGACGCTCGCCTGGTCGGGAGTACACGGCACGCTGGCTTTCGCTCTGGATTCCACACTGCACGAGGACCCGCGTTACTATCGATCGCTCAGCACGGGTTTCTGGCGCCGTTCGGCACACGCGTTCCGGGGAACCGTCCTCACGCGGACCGACGCCGGCGGCGAGACACTATCCATCTGGCGTTTCGGCAGTTCCTACGGCGCGGCCTTTCTTGAGGACTTGTGGTATCCGGCCCGCCTCGATACCCTCCACGAGGGAGTCGTGGTTGGCTCCATCGGGCTCGGGTTCGGTGTGCTCAGCAATCTGGGAGCTGAGTTCTGGCCGGATATCAAGGGCAAACTGTTCCACCGGAAGTGAGATGAGGCCATGCTTGGACATAACGATTCGCGCCGCTTTTGGAAACTCCCAACCTCGGCCGCGCTCGGGTTGTTGATTCTATTCTCAGGTCAAACCGCCCCCTCGTATTCCATTCTCACCCACGAAGCCATCATCGATTCCACTTGGGATAGTGCGATCAAGCCCTTGCTCCTGAAACGATTTCCCGCCTCCACAAAGGACGAGTTGATCCAGGCGCACGCATACGCCTACGGCGGAAGCATCATTCAGGATTTGGGCTATTATCCGTTCGGCAGCAAGTTTTACAGCGATTTGACGCACTACGTCCGGAGCGGCGACTTCATTCTGAACCTGATTCGAGATTCTCAAGACCTCGACGAGTATGCGTTCGCGCTGGGGGCGCTGGCGCATCACGCGGGAGACAGCAATGGCCATCGGATGGCCGTGAACGTCTCGGTGCCGATGCTGTACCCGCGGCTTCGAATCAAATTCGGAAAGTGGATTACCTATGCGGACGATCCTTTCTCGCACACCAAGACAGAGTTCGGATTCGACGTATTTCAGGCAGCCAAGGGCCGCTACGCCTCGGATGCGTATAAAGGCTTTATAGGCTTTCAAGTCGCAAAGCCCGTACTCCAGCGGGCGTTTCAGGATACCTATGGAATCAGAATCGAACAGGTGTTTTTCGACGTCGATCTCGCCATCGGATCGTACCGGCGTGCGGTAGGGACGGTGCTACCAGCCCTGACCAAAGTCGCGTGGCAAATCAAGGGCTCGGAGATTCAGAAGGAAACTCCCGGCACCACCCGCCAGAAATTCCTCTACAACTTGTCTCGCTCCAGCTACGAAAAGAACTGGGGAGCCACCTATCGACGGCCGGGTGTCCGGTCGAAAATGCTGGCGGGCCTTTTTCGCATCGTGCCCAAATCGGGCCCATTTAAGGCGCTGGCGTTTAAGAAGCTGACGCCGGAGATCGAGAAGCTGTACATGGCCAGTTTCAACGCGTCGATCGACGCCTATCGCCAGTTGCTTGCCGGCGTAGGCAGCGGCCAGCTCAACCTGGCGAACGACAATCTCGACATGGGAGCAGCTAACAAGGCGGGCCAATACAAACTGGCTGACACCGCGTATGCCAAGTTGCTGCACAAGTTGGAAGGCCACTACGCAGATATGCCGCAAGACCTGCGTAGCGATATTCTCGCCTACTACCAGGATCTCAGCCTGCCTATCGCGACCAAGACCAACGCCGGCGACTGGGCACGCCTGCAGGAGGAACTCAATAACCTGGAAGCGGTGAACCACGACCTTGCGGCGCCGGGTTCCAAAGTGACTACCGCGGCGAGCCCACAGATTTCCAAATGACCGATCCATCGAGCCTCGCCTCGGAAGTCCGCTGTTGGGCGCTGGCGTGCCTGCTCGCGGCTGTCCCGGCGGCGCACGGTCAGGGCGGCAAGCAAATCGCCGGGTTGATTCCGGCGCTCACGGCCGGCCCGGTGGCGCCCTCCAGCGATCAAATCCTTGCCGGAGTCGAGGGCGAGAATAACCGGCGTCATCTGATGCTGAAGGAGTATTCGGGCTCGCGGCAATACACGCTGCTCAACCAGCGGTTCGGCAAACAGGCGGCGGTGGCTGTGCGCATGAGTTACCGTCAGGTGGAAGGCGAGCGCTACACCGTATTGATGCGCTCCGGGTCGGACAGGCTGGGCGATATCATCGATAGGGTGCTGGCGTCCGAGGCAGGCGCCAGCTTACCGCCGGAGAATGTCCGGCACGAAATTACTGCCGCTAATTATCGTGTGCGTCTGCTCGGAACCGAACTGGCAGCGGGTCGAAGTTGCTATGTCCTGGGACTGTCACCCAGGAGCCAGAGCCGGTTCCTGATCGCCGGGAAGGCCTGGGTGGATACCGGCAGTTACGCTGTAGTACGGATCGAAGGGCGGTTCGCGGCCAGCCTCTCTATATTGGTTGGCGCGCCCCACATCAGCGAAGAATTCGTCGAAGTGCACGGTTTCTGGCTGCCAGCACGCGTACGATCGGTGTCGTCCAGTTTCCTGCTGGGCCCGACCGAACTGGACATTCTGTTCTCAAACTACCAGCTCGACCGGGATTCAGCTTCGCTACAGTGAACCGCTCCGGCGGCCGCCGCGCGCGGCCTGGTGCCGCCCATCATCCATGCAGCCGGAAGCTGGTTACATTCCCCCACAGTCCGGTTGCCTGCAGTAACCATACGCAAACCACCACCACAACCAGGACATTCAGAATCGTTTTGATACTGGAGGCCATGGGAATGTAGCGGTTGATCAGGTACAACCCCACACCGACTACAATCAACACAACGACAAGATTTATCAACGGCATGTTCTTGCTCCTTCATCCAACAAAGAGCAATCCGTTGCCCAATGGCCGGGCGAGTGAGTAAGCCCCTGTTAAAAGGCCCCGGGAGCCCGGCTTGGCGCTGTGTGCGGCTCGCGGCACACGACCGGCCCTCGGTCAAATGACTCAATGCGGTCAGATTGTTGAGTCTCGCATAATGCTTGGATCCTGTGGGGCGGGCATTCTGCCCGCAGCCGGCTTTCAGCCGGCCCTGGCCGCCTGAAAAGGCGGCTGCGGCCAAGATTGGCCGCCCCACATCGGCCCTGTCAGAGGTCCTTGCGAGAGATGCCGAGCTTGCGCATCATGGCGTTTAGGGTCGTCCGGTGGAGTCCGAGACGGGTGGCGGCCGTGGTGACCACCCCGCCGCTTTCCCGCAGCACTCGGACGATATGTTCCCGCTCGACCTGTTCGAGCGTCGTGCTGCTGGCAACTTGCATGGCATCCGGCCGTATTTCGGCGAGAGGAGCCCGCAGCCTGGCTCCCGTGGAAAGGATGACCGACCGTTCGATGAAGTTCTCGAGCTCCCGTACGTTCCCCGGCCAGTTCCAACTCACCAGCGCGTGCATCGTCTCCGACGGGATCTTGTCGATCTGCCTGCCCATCTTCTCCGCGTACTTCTTGGTGAAATGCCGGGCAAGTATCGGAATGTCCTCCGGGTGATCGCGCAGCGGAGGCGTGGTGATGGGGAAGACTCTCAGCCGGTAATAGAGATCGCTGCGAAAGAGTTTATCGCCCATCATCTGGGTGAGATTGCGGTTGGTGGCGGCCACCAGCCGGACGTCGATGGGGATCGTTTTGGTCCCGCCCAACCTCTCGAATGCTTTTTCCTGCAAAGCCCGGAGTAATTTCGGTTGCAGATCCAACGGAATATCGCCCACCTCGTCCAGAAACAGAGTCCCGCGGTGGGCCATCTCGAACCGGCCGATCTTTTGCGACAGGGCGCCGGTAAAGGCCCCTCTCTCGTAGCCAAACAACTCGCTTTCGAGAAGCCCGGTCGGAATAGCGGCACAGTTCAACGTGACGAAAGGAAGGTTCTTGCGAGGGCTCATCCTGTGGATGGCGCGCGCCACCAACTCCTTCCCGGTACCGGTTTCTCCCAGGATCAGCACGTTGGCATCGGTAGGCGCAACCACTTCAACCTGCCGCTGAACACGCCGCAGGGCCGCGCTCACGCCTACAATCTCCTCGAAGTCTTGTTTGAGTTCGACATCGGCGTCTTCGATACTCTCAAACCGGTCCCGTTCCCGGAGGTTCTGCACGAACGTGATCCAGCGGAAGGGAGAGAGCTTCAACACGGCCGTGGCCACCAGGACTGGGACCCGCGTTCCATCCTTGCGAATCAACTCTTTCTCAAAAGGCGTGCAGGCGCCGAACCGAAGGCCTTCTTCGTGCGCCAGATCGTCTAGCGGCGCGTATTCCGGCGGTGTGAGATCGGCCCAGTGCAGCCGGCCTGCCAGCAAATCCTCGCGGCTGTATCCTACCATTTCGAGAAACGCGTCATTCGCCTCGGGAACATGGTCGAACTCGCCGGAAACTATGCCGGCAACGGTCGATTCCGTCGGGATAGGCCGGACACGCGCACGGCTGCGCCGCAACTTCTCGTCCTTTTCGTGACGCTCGCTGAAATCGCGCACCACTCTCGCAAAGCCTTGCAGCTCTCCGTTTTCATCTCGTAAGGCCATGGTAATCACATTGGCCCAGAATCGCGTCCCGTCTTTCCTCAGGTGCCAGCCTTCGTTTCCCAAATGGCCTTCGGCGGCGGCCCTCTTCAATTTCTCTTCAAAACTTACGCGGGCGACCTCTTCGCTGGGATAGAGAAAGGACACATGCTGGCCAGTGGCCTCACCAGTTGTGTAGCCGTAGATGCGTTCCGCGCCCGAATACCAGGTGACAATCCGTCCGCCCACATCCAACAGGAAAAGAGCATAGTCGCTCACCCATGACGGAATGCGGTCAGTGGGGCCCTGTTCTGTTTCCGCGGGTGCGGCCTTATCGCGCAGGACCAGGATGTGGCGCACGGGCAGCACGTTTCCCTTAGCCGTGTACTCCACGTCCAGCGGGCTTCGATCCGGCCCCAGCAGCCGCAGCGTGCCTTCCTGTTCCCCCTGCTCCTGCAAGGCTTTCCACAACTGCGAAATCTCGGGCTTGAAGCTGGGCGGTACGAAGTCGTCGACCGGGCGGCCGATGATCTTTTCCCGCGGCAGCCCTAAGAGCTTGCTCACGCCGGCGCTGGCCTCCCTGGAATTGCCATGGTCGTCGGTGATGAGGATAGGCGTGGAAGGGTGATAGAGAATCGCCCGGAACAGGATCTCAAGCTCTCTGGGGCCGTTCTCCACCAGCCAGCGCGCCGCTGGCGATTTTAGCCCGGCGGAGCACGTTCCACACGTCATAACCGCGACCGTCGCGATCGTAGTATCGCCTGTTGTCATAGTGCCATTTGTTGTAGGGGTGGTCGTCAGCCCTAACTACTACCAGGGCGATCCATGTGGCGCCCAGCAAGAGCCCGTCTTCAGCCTCCTCATCTGCATATGCATGCCACTGGCCAGCTCTTATCTCGTGGCAGGGGGAGTCCAGTCTTCGAGCGGGAGCTCCGAGGGGCAAGCAAATTGTGCATTCTCGTGCACGTTCTGCATACCGGCACGGCTATAACCCGGGAACATCACACCCAGCCGCAATCGCGTTACCACTCCCGACTCGCTGCAAGCTATTGAGACGGCTCCATCTGCGATCGCCTGGAGGTCTCTGACCGCGCCCCGTCAGTTGACAATATGTGGTCACTTCTTAGGCGATTTGTCTCATCCCCCCTGGTTCGCAAGCCGGCCTTTGGCGAGTCGGCTCAACAAAAGACGAAGTTGGTGCGACTCGTGCAGTAAGGGGGCTGTCGCCCAACGCCCCTACGGGTTTCACCGGGTCGACGGAAGAGGCAAATAATGCGAATGATACTAGCGGCTACTCTGGCGATTGCGCCCCTGGCGATTGCACCCCTGTTGGCCAAAGACAACGATTCTGTAAGACGGCTCAATGAAGCCGCCGTGGTGTTTTCCGAAGTGATGGCGACACCGGATAAGGGCATCCCGGAAGACCTTCTGGCGAATGCCCGCTGCATCGTGATCGTCCCCAGCCTGAAGACCGCGGCTTTCGTGGTCGGCGGCAAGTATGGAAAAGGTTTTGTGTCGTGCCGGCATGACGGCGGTTGGTCTGCGCCGGGCGCGGTCCGTATCGAGGGCGGCAGCGTTGGCTTCCAGATTGGCGGCTCGATGACCGATGTAATCATGCTTGTGATGAACGAAGGCGGAGAGAACAAACTGCTGTCCGATAAGTTCACGCTAGGCGGCGAAGCATCGGCTGCCGCTGGACCCGTGGGACGCACGGCCACAGCTCAAACCGACCTTCAAATGCACGCCGAGATTCTTTCGTGGTCGCGGTCCCAGGGGCTGTTTGCGGGCGTTGCGCTGGAAGGCGCCACCCTGCGGCAGGATCTGGACGACAATGCCGAGATCTACGGCAGCAAGCTGAGCAACCGGGAAATTCTCACGACGGCCGTTGCCACGCCGAGGTCGGCCGCGAGACTGATTGCCGAACTGAACGAGCACCCGGCGCGCGCGCACGCGAGCCCGGCAACTGGCGGCAGCCAATAATCTGCCGGAAAGGAACCGAAGATGACACCAATGAAACTTATCGGCGCATCGCTCATAGCATGCGGACTTTTGTCGGCCCAGGAGCCGAGGGTTCAGACCGAGAATGCGACACGGCTGTCAGCCGGAGAGTCGCCGATTTACCGCCTGTCCCTGACAGAACGAACCGTGAAGGCCATTAACTACCAGCACCGTAGCGGCGCGACGCGGATCGACTTCCGGGGAACCGAGCTTCTCCCCAATGGTGGTGGAGAGGCCCGAGTCGAGGGCAAGCAGGGCTATATCCGGATCGAGGCGGAATTCGTTGGTCTGCAGCCGGCGGCGCAAAACGGAGCCGAATATCTCACTTATGTGCTGTGGGCGGTTACCCCCGAAGGCCGCACGGCCAACCTGGGCGAAGTCGTCCTGAATGGGGCCAAAAGCAAGCTGGACGTAACTACCGAACTGCAGGTGTTCGGGTTGGTGGTCACCGCCGAACCTTATTACGCGGTCACTCAGCCCAGCGACCTGATTGTGATGCAAAACATGGTGCGCGCGGACACCAAGGGCAAGATCGAGGAGATCGACGCCAAGTACGAACTATTGCAGCGCGGCCAGTATGAGCGTCTCGCGAACCCGCTGGCGCTGAAGTTCGACCGGAAACAGCCGCTGGAACTCTATGAAGCGCGCAACGCGGTGCAGATCGCGCGTGCTGTGGGCGCGGACCGTTTTGCGGCCGAGACTTTCCAGAAGGCCGAGGCGAGCCTCGCTCAGGCTAATGCTTACCAGGAACGCCACGCCGGCAATAAGGCGGTCATCATGACTGCCCGGGAAGCCGTGCAGACGGCGGAAGACTCGCGGGCCATCGCGATCAAGCGCCAGGATGCGGACGCCCTGGCCGCGGAGCGCCAACAGTCGGTGGATCGCGAAGCGCGCGCGGAAAGCGGGCGGGTTGCCGCGCAGTCCGAAACGGACCGCGTCACTCGGGAAGCCGAGACGGCGCGGGTTGCGGCCCTGGCCGAATCCGAGCGCTTAACGCGGGAAAAAGATGCGCAGGCAGCCTCCTCTCAGGCGGAAGCCGATCGCGTGAAACGCGAGAACGATGCGCGCATGACCGCTGCCGCGGTCGAAGCCGATCGCGTGAAACGCGAAAACGACACGCGCACGGATGCCGCCACGGCAGAAGCGGATCGCTTGAAACTGGAGAACGTGGCGAACGCGTCCGCCGCCGCGTCCGAGGTGGATCGTCTGAAGCGGGAAAATGAGGCGCAAAGGACGGCTAGCCAGGCCGATCTCGACAGCGCGGCCCGACAGACGGCCCAGTTGCAGGCGGAAAAGGCTGAACTGCGAACTCAGTTGCTCAGCCAGTTCAACGCCATTCTTCAGACCCGGGATACAGCGCGTGGTCTGATCGTGAACATGTCGGATGTGCTTTTCGACACGGCTAAGTCTTCGCTGCGGCCTTTGGCGCGCGAGAAACTGGCCAAGGTCGCTGGCATTGTCTCCGGGCATCCGGGTCTGAGGCTGGACGTGGAAGGCCATACGGACAGCGTCGGCGGGGACGACTACAATCAGCAGCTTTCCGAGCAACGCGGCGAGTCTGTGCGTGCATACCTGACCGATCAGGGAATGGCGGCGGGTTCGGTCACGGCGAAGGGCTTCGGCAAGACTCAACCGGTGGCATCCAATGACACCGCGGAGGGCCGGCAGTTGAACCGGCGTGTGGAACTAGTGATCTCCGGCGAAGTAATTGGCACGGAGATCGGCACGCCGATCGCATCCAGGTAGTCGGAGGGGGGCAGGCGGCTTCGCCTGCCTCTTTTTCGGTGGTGGCAACACGCCATCCCGTTCGTCGGGCGGACGGCATTCGCTTCCAGCCGGCTCGCGCGAGCTTTGCTCGCGAAGGCGGGGCTGAGAGCCCCGCGCAGGCTGAGAGCCTGCCCCACCGTCAAGGCCCGAGGCAGATATTGCACTCGTAACGACGGATTCTGCACAGAAGTTGACGGCACGACGTCCCGAATCTGGGCCAAACCCCTGTAACGAGCCGAAGGAAACGCACGTCCCCATGAAAAAAGGTTGGTGGTGCGCGTGCATTCGCCATGGGGCAATCGCAACTTAATTCACAAGCGGCACAAATACAAAAGGAGAGAGGTAATGTCCGAACTAAACGCAGTGGTAGCAGTTTATGGCACGCACACCGAAGCGGAAGAAGCGGTGAAGGAACTCCAGCGCGCGGGAATCGACATGCACACCTTGTCCATCGTGGGCAAGGACCCCCACACGGATGAACACGTGGTGGGTTATTACAACACCGGCGACCGGATGAAGCGCTGGGGCAAGACCGGCGCCTTTTGGGGAGGCTTCTGGGGACTGCTGTTCGGATCGGCTTTCTTTGCCGTTCCCGGTCTCGGTCCAATACTCGTGGCAGGCCCCTTGGTTGCATGGATCGTAGGAGCGCTGGAAGGCGCCGTGGCAGTTGGCGGCTTGAGCGCTATCGGCGCGGGCCTTTACGGAATGGGGATTCCGAAGGATAGTATCGTAGAGTACGAAACGGCGCTCAAGACGGATAAGTTCCTGCTGCTGGTGCATGGCACGGCCGCGGAAGTCGGCAAAGCGAAGGACGTCCTCGAAAACACACGGCATGTCAATGTGACCCTGCACTCGCCCGAACCGGCAGGCGCCGCGCGATAAGCGCCGGACTCGACAACCACCCATGAGGACAAACCAATGCTAAGAAATAGCGCTCATTTGAAGGGTTTCACAATCCGGGCTACGGACGGCGAGCTTGGAACCGTAGATCAGTTGTATTTCGACGATAAGACGTGGGCCATCCGCTACCTGGTGGTTGAAACCGGCGGCTGGCTGGGCGGCCGCCAAGTGCTGATCTCGCCGATTTCCGTGGTCCATGCGGACTGGGAGGCGGAGCGATTGGATGTGGCTCTGACAAAAAAGCAAGTGGAGAACAGTCCCAACATCGACACGCACCAGCCGGTGTCCCGGCAGCACGAGGCCGAATACTACGGTTATTACGGGTATCCCTACTATTGGGAGGGTCCCTACCTGTGGGGTCCGGCGTTTTTCCCGGCGGGCTTGGCTATTCCAGCCTATGCTTCCAGGGAAGCTTTGGCGGAGAAGGTCGCCAGAGAGTTGACCGATTCGCATCTGCGCAGCACCGAAGCCGTCGCTGGCTACGACATTGAGGCGGCTGACGGCGAGATCGGCCATGTGGACGGATTCATCGTGGACGATGAAGCCTGGGCGATCCGCTACATCGAGGTGGCCACGCGGAATTGGTGGCCGGGCAAGAGGGTGCTGGTTTCACCCGCATGGATCGAACGGGTGAGCTGGGCGGATTCTAAAGTCTACGCCGGCCTCTCGCGGGAAGCCATCCAGAACGCTCCGGAGTACACCGAGTCCATGCCGATTACGCGAGAGTATGAAAACCGCCTGTACTTTCACTACGGCCGGCCGCCATATTGGCTGCACCAGGGCGAACACGAACCTTCCCTTGCGTTAAGCGGCGTTTAGGGCGACCATGCGAGCCACGGAACAACTGCATCGCACGGGCCAGAGCCTTTGGCTCGACAACATCACCCGGGGATTACTTACCAGCGGCACGCTCGAACGCTACATTCGGGAACTGTCCATCACCGGGCTGACCTCAAATCCGAGCATCTTCGACCACGCCATCCGCAACACCGATTTCTACGATGAGGCGATTCGGGCGAAGACGCAGGCCGCGAAGGCCGGTGAGAAGCTGTTCTTCGAGCTGGCGCTGGAAGATCTGACCAAGGCAGCCGACCTGTTCCGGCCCATTCACGATGCTACCAATGGCGTGGATGGCTGGGTGTCTCTGGAAGTATCTCCCCTTCTGGCGGACGAGCCCGCCAAAACGCTGGAAGCTGCCAAGCAGTTATGCGCTGCGGCGGACCGGCCGAATCTCTTCATCAAGATTCCAGGAACTCCGAAAGGACTCTCCGCCATTGAAGAAGCCATCTTTGCCGGCATTCCCGTCAACGTAACCTTGCTATTCTCCCGCGATCAATACTTGGAAGCTGCCCGCGCCTACATGCGGGGGATCGAGAGGCGGATTAGAGCCAGCCTCAATCCAGCCGTGCACTCGGTGGCGTCAATCTTTATCAGCCGCTGGGATAAGGCGGTGGCGGGCAAGGAACCCGATGAGTCGAAAAATCGACTTGGCATAGCCATTGCAATGCAGGCGTACAAGGCCTATCGCGATCTGCTGATTTCGCCGCAGTGGCTGCAACTGGCGGCCCAAGGCGCCTCCGCGCAGCGCCTGCTTTGGGCCAGCACCGGCACCAAGGATCCGAAGGCTTCGGACGTTCTTTACATCGGCGGTCTGGCGGCCCCGGACACCGTGAACACGATGCCGGAGGCCACCCTGCTGGCGTTTGCAGATCATGGGCATGTTCCGAATACTCTACCCGCCGATGGCGGGGACTGCGAGACGGTGCTGGAGCGTTTTGCCAGCGCTGGCATTGACACCGGGAAGCTGGCCGGGCAGCTCCAGCTTGAGGGCGCCGAGGACTTCGTCAAATCCTGGAACGATCTGCTGCAGTGCATCGAATCCAAGGCGCATGCCGTGCGCACCGTCGCAGGAGCTTAGAGCCCGGAAATCATGAGCGAACAAACCCGTGCCAGCCACCCCATATACCAGCTCTTACCCACCGAAATCGAGGGATTCGATTCCCTGGCGGAACTCGCCTTGGACATGCATTGGTCGTGGAATCATGCTACGGACGAAGTGTGGCGGCAGCTTGACCCGGAACTGTGGGAGATCACGCATAACCCCTGGGTGGTCCTGCAGACGGCCGCGCGGGACCGGATCGAGCGCGTGTTGGCCGATCCCGCCTTCCGGAAAAACGTAAATGGTTTGATCGAAGACGGCCGGCAGGCGGCGGAAGCGCCCGCGTGGTTTCAGCGGACTCATCCGCAAGCTCCGCTGACCTGTGCCGCGTATTTCAGCATGGAATTCATGTTGAGCGAAGCTCTGCCCATTTACTCGGGCGGGCTCGGTAATGTGGCCGGCGATCAACTCAAGGCTGCCAGCGATTTGGGTGTGCCGGTGGCCGGCGTGGGACTGCTCTACCAGCAGGGCTATTTTCGCCAGGTGATCGACAAAAACGGACAGCAACAGGCCCTCTACCCGTATAACGATCCCGGACAGTTGCCGATCACGCCGCTGCGCCAGCCAAACGGGGAGTGGCTGCGGTTGGAGATCGCATTGCCGGGATACTCGGTCTGGTTGCGCGCCTGGCAGGCGAAGGTCGGCAGGGTGAAGCTGTACCTGCTGGACAGCAATGACGCGGCCAATTTTCCGGGTCGCCGGGGAATTTCGAGCGAACTGTATGGGGGTGGGCCGGAGTTGCGCCTTCAGCAGGAATTGCTGCTCGGGATCGGCGGCTGGCGGTTGCTGCGCGCGCTCGGTCTCGCGCCGGAGATCTGTCATTTGAATGAAGGACACGCGGCGTTCGCCGTGCTGGAACGCGCCCGTGCTTTCATGGAAGACACGGGCCAACCCTTCGAAGTCGCCCTAGCGGTCACGCGAGCGGGCAATCTGTTCACCACCCACACTGCCGTGGCCGCCGGTTTTGACCGTTTCCCTCCCGCGCTGGTCGAGCAATACCTGGGCGGGTATGCCGAAAAGAAGCTCGGGATCGCACTTCACGACTTACTGGCCCTTGGCCGCCAGAACCCGTTCGACTCGTCGGAGCCTTTCAACATGGCTTATTTGGCAATCCGCGGGAGCGGGGCGGTGAACGGGGTCAGCCGCTTGCACGGAGAAGTGAGCCGGCGTCTGTTCCTTCCTCTGTTTCCGCGCTGGCCGGAGGACGAAATCCCGATCGGCCACGTGACTAACGGAGTCCACATGCCCACCTGGGACTCGGCGCCAGCCGACGATCTTTGGACGGAGAGTTGTGGAAAGGACCGTTGGCTGGGCACCACGGGGACTTTGGAGCGGGACATTTACAAGGTCTCAGACGCCGGGCTATGGCAATTTCGAACCGATGCCAGCAAGTCTCTGGTGGAGTACGCTCGCCAACGTTTGTCCCGGGACCTGACAGCCGCGGGCGCGCCGCCCCAGGACGTCGAGGTGGCGAAACATCTGTTTGATCCCAACGCCCTGACACTGGGTTTTGCGCGCCGCTTCGCGACCTACAAGAGACCGAACCTGCTACTGCACGACCCACAGCGGCTGCTTCGTATTCTGACCAATTCTCAGCGGCCTGTGCAACTCGTTATGGCCGGCAAGGCGCATCCGGCGGACCAGGCGGGGCAAGACCTGATTCGGGAATGGGTGCATTTCATCCGGCAGCCCGAGACGCGCCCGCATGCTATCTTCCTCAGTGACTACGACATGCTCCTGACCGAGCACCTGGTGCGAGGGGTAGACGTCTGGATCAACACTCCCCGGCGGCCCTGGGAAGCGAGCGGAACAAGCGGCATGAAGGTGCTGGTCAATGGAGGCCTGAATTTGTCGGAGTTGGACGGTTGGTGGGCGGAAGCTTATACGCCTGAAGTCGGCTGGGCGTTGGGGGATGGCCGGGAGCATGGCGACGATCCGTCTTGGGACGC
>JBEKPZ010000083.1:0-24534 GCA_049520215.1 Bryobacteraceae bacterium
GATATCGTAACCGCTCTTGGGATCGGCGGGCACGATATCGTTGAGCTCGTCGTCGTCGCGCGGCGCACCGCCGGGATCCAGATGCGGCGGCTCTTCCAGGTTGTTGTTAGGCAGAAACGAAAGCAGCCGCTGGCAAATCTTGACGGCTTCCACATCGTTCTCGGCCACGAAATGGACCACCCCGGATTTGTTCATTTGGGCGCGCGGCCCACCCAATTCCTCGGGCGCGACGATCTCGCCGGTCACCTGCTTGATCACCGCCGGACCGGTGATGAACATCTGCGCATCGTGCGTCTGAATGATGAAGTCCGTCAGCGCCGGGCTGTAAGCCGCGCCGCCCGCGCACGGCCCGCAGATCAGCGAAATCTGCGGCACCACGCCGGAGAGCACCACGTTCTGATAGAAGATGCGCGCATAGCCGGCCAGGCTGCCGACGCCTTCCTGCACGCGCGCGCCGCCCGAATCGTTGATGAAAATGAACGGCGACCCGGTCTTCAGCGCGGACTTCATGGTGTCGGCGATCTTGTTGGCGTGCACCTCGCCCGCCGAACCGCCCGCCACCGTGAAGTCCTGGCTGGCCACGTGTACCAGACGCCCTTCGATGCGGCCTCTGCCGGTAACCACGCCGTCCGCCGGCAGTTCCTTGCCGTCCATGCCGAACAAGCGCCCGTTGTGTTTGGCGAACAGGCCCGCCTCGCGGAAGGTCTTCCGGTCGAGCAGCAGAGCCAGGCGTTCGCGCGCCGAAAGCTTACCGGAGGTGTGTTGTTTTTCGAGACGATCGCCGCCTCCGCCGAGCTGCAGGCGTTGCTTGACGCGCTCCAACTCACGCATGCGCTCTTTGGTTACAGTCTCCATGGACAAGCTAATTGTAGCGGGTTTCAGGATGTCCGCGTCCGTTATGCACGTCTCGCACGCCGCGACGGTTCTTGTAGATCTGTCGGTGTGGGGCGGGCGTCCACGCCTGCAGCGGGTCTCCAGACCCGCCGGCTTGTGGGGCAGGTTGACAACCTGCAGGCCGATTGTCAATCGGCCTTTCCTTCGACCTTTGACTCCTCTCGGCTTGCCGCTATGCGGTGGTGCCCGCATCCCAGGCCGCCCCGCATGCGCCACCGATTGAAAAAAAGCAGCTTGCAGTCCGCCTGCTAACCGCGCCGTCCCGTTTGCAGTCTAATGGATAGCTTGATGGAATTGAGCGATAGCGTGGCAGTCGCGCAGGCGCGCACCGGAGACTCCGGCGCTTTTCGCGTCCTGGTGGAGCGCCACAGCCGCAACCTTTTCCGTCTCGCCTATCGTATGACTGGCCATCAACAAGACGCTGAAGACGTGGTGCAGGAAACCTTCCTCCGCGCTTACCGGCAACTCTCGAAATTCGACGACCGGGCCAGCTTCGGCACCTGGCTCTACCGCATCGCCGCCAACTGCTCGCTGGATCTGATGCGCGCCCGCAAGCGCCGCGCGGCACAAACCGAACCGGCCGGCGAGGAGGGCGCGCCCGATCCCATGCAGTCGCTGCCGGACCCGGCCCCCGCGCCCGACCGCCTGGCCATGAGCGGCGAAATCGGGGGCAAAGTCGCCGCCGTGCTCGATGGCCTCAGCGAGATGGAGCGCACCGCCTTCGTCCTGCGGCACTACGAAGGCATGTGTATCGACGACATCGGCCGGACCCTCGGCGTGCAGCCCAATGCCGCCAAGCACAGCATTTTTCGCGCGGTCCAAAAACTGCGCCGGGCGCTCGAGCCCTTAGTGAGTTCCGCATCATGAATCACTTGACCGAAGAACAATTCGTCCTGTATTACTACGGCGAAGGCGACGGCTCGCCGTCGGTCCGCGCTCACCTGGATGCCTGCGAAGCCTGCCGCGCGGAGTACGCCAGTCTGCAGCGCGTGCTCAACGTGGTGGATTCGGCGCCTGTGCCGGAGCGCGATGCCAAGTACGGCGCGCAAGTCTGGAGTCGCCTGCAGCCCTCGCTGCGGTGGAACAGTCCTCGGGGCCTGTCCTGGTGGCCGCTGTCCTGGTCGCCTGCCCCACGTTGGGCGGCAGCCGCCCTGGTAGCCACGCTGGTGGTGGCGGCCTTTCTAGCCGGACGCCACTACCCCAAAGCCCAGTCCGGCGCGCAAACGGCGAACGCCGGCCAGGTGCGCGAGCGCATCCTTCTGGTAGCGGTGGGCGACCACCTGGAGCGCTCCCAGACCGTGCTGCTCGAACTGGTGAATGCGCGCCCCGGCGAATCGCTCGACGTGGCCTCCGAGCGGGAGCGCGCCGGAGATCTGGTCGCCGAGAACCGCCTGTACCGCCAGACCGCGGCGCGCACCGGCGATACCCGCGTGGCCAGCGTCCTGGACGATCTGGAGCCGGTGCTGCTGGAAATCGCGCACGGGCCGGACCGCCTCACGCCGGAAGAAGTGGAAAACCTGCGGCAACGCATCGAAGGCGATGGCATCCTGTTCAAGGTGCGCGTGGTCGGGTCTACGGTGCGCCATCGCGAAGAAAAGGCCGCGCCCGCATCGGGGCAAACCGGCCAAAGCACCTTATAGGAAAAAACAAAATGTCTAAATTACGTTTCTTGATCATCGTGGCCTCCGCGCTGGCCCCCGCCGGGCTGGCGCTCGGGCAAACCCTGGAAGCGCCCCAAAGCGAGAGCTTCTTCCAGAATCCCGCCACCAAACCGTCCGACGACGACCGCCTGCTCCAAAAGGCAAAGGCCGCCCTCGACGCCGCCCGCTGGGACGAGGCCCTGGCGGCATTCAGCACGGTTGCATCCGAAAAAGGCGCGCACGCCGATGAAGCGCTTTACTGGAAGGCCTACGCGCTGAACAAAATCGCCCGCCGCGCGGAAGCCCTCACCGCGCTGGCCCAGTTGCGCAAGGCGTACGCCAACAGCCGTTGGCAGGATGACGCCAGGGCGCTGGAGATCGAGGTGCGCCAGGCTTCCGGCGAGAAGGTCAACCCGAATGCCGAGCCGGATGAAGACTTGAAGCTGATGGCCCTCAACAGCCTCATGAACAGCGATCCCGAGCGCGCCCTTCCCATTCTTGAAAAGCTCCTGCAAGGCAGTCAGTCTCCCAAGTTGAAGGAGCGGGCGCTGTTCGTGCTCTCCCAGAACGATAACCCCAAAGCCCGCCAGATCCTGTTGCAGATCGCCCGCGGCGGATCGCATCCCGATCTGCAAATGAAAGCCATCAATTACTTGAGCATCATGGGGTCGAAAGAAAACCGGCAGGTTCTCGCGGAACTCTACGCCAGTTCTAATGACGTGAATGTGAAGCGCGCGGTGTTGCACGGCTTCATGATTTCCGGCGACCGCGACCACCTGTTGCAGGCCGCCAAGTCGGAGAAGAATCCCGATCTGCGCATGGAAGCCATCCATCAGCTTGGCATCAGCGGCGGCCAGGCTGAGCTTTGGCAGCTTTATCAGGCCGAGCCTACCGTCGAGGTCAAAGAAACCATTCTGCACTCCATGTTCATCGGCGGCAACAGCGACAAGCTGATGGAAGTGGCCCGCGGCGAAAAAGACATACGGCTTCGCCGGGCCGCCATCCATAGCCTGGGCCTTATGGGCGGGGAGCACACCGGCGCCGCGCTGGCAGCGATGTACACTTCCGAATCCGATGCGGCCCTGCGCGGCGAGATCGTCAACGCGCTGTTCATCCAGGGTAACGCCAAGGCCCTGGTGGATCTGGCTCGCAAGGAATCCAATCCCGAAATGAAGAAGGCGATCGTGGGCAAGCTCTCGATTATGGGTTCCAAAGACTCCACCGAATACATGCTGGAGCTGCTAAACAAATGAAACCGCTTCTGTTCTTCCTGTTGCTCTCCATGGAGGGCGGGCTTCAGCCCGCGCGGGGCTTGAGCCCCGCCTCTTCGCTCCAACAACTCTTCCACGAGCAATACGCCCAGCCGCAGCCGGCCTGGGTAGGCTACACCGTGCCCGCGGTCCCCGGCCATGAACAGAACTGCAATTATAACGAGGGCGTGCGAGCGCCCGGCCCCGTGCACCTGGAGCCCCCCGATCAAGTGCAGATCCTGTTTCGCATCCAGGACAACCAGGTAGCCAAGATCCGCGCGATCTCGGGGGATTGCCAACTCGATGCCGATGGAGTGCCGCTACGCTGGATGCGCGACGTACGTCCGGCGGAGAGCGTGGCGTTCCTCGCGTCCTTCGCCACCGCGGATCGCGACCACGTACGCGACGGTGCGGTGACAGCCATCGCGCTGCACGCGGATGCCGCAGCCGATGAAGCGCTGGAACGCTTCGCCGCCGCCGGCCAGCCCGAGCCGCTACGCGAGAAAGCCGTCTTCTGGCTGGGCGCGGCGCGCGGAAGGCGCGGATACGACGTGCTGCACCGCATCGTGTCGGAAGACGCCAGCGATCGCATCCGCGAAAAAGCGATCTTCGCGCTTTCCATCAGCAAAGAGCCGCAGGCCGTGGATACGATGATCGCGGTGGCACGCAACGACGCCAGCGCGCACGTGCGGGGACAGGCGCTTTTCTGGCTAGCGCAAAAGGCCGGCAAGAAAGCCGTCGGCGCGATTTCCGACGCAATCGACCGCGACCCTGATACAGAGGTGAAGAAGAAGGCAGTGTTCGCCTTGCAGCAGCTTCCCGCTGGCGAGGGTGTGCCGATGCTGATCCAGGTGGCCCGCGCCAACCGGAATCCGGCCGTGCGCAAGCAGGCCATGTTCTGGCTGGGCCAATCCAACGACCCGCGTGCGCTGGCTTTCTTCGAGGAAGTGCTGAAGCCGTAAGGGCGGTGGCACAGGCTTTAGCCTGTGTAGCACAGGCTTTAGTCTGTGTAGGCCGCCTGAAAGGCGGCTACGGGCACGATTGCCCGCCTTCCAGGCGTCACAGCGTAGGGTGCAGGTGCAGCGTCTTGCCGGGAACTACATAAACCCGTTCGACGAACTTAGTCGCTCCCAATTCGCGAATCTCGACATTATAGGTACCCGGACGCAGATGCATCGTTCTGTTATCGTGCGTGGTGCCCGCGAAAGCGCCATCGATGAACACTTCCGCGTTCTTCACCTTGGTGTCCAGCTTAACCTGGCCGGCGTACGGATAGTAGCCGCCGTAATAACCCGGCCCCCAATACGCGCCCCAATACGGGCGATAGAATACAGCGGCCGAAGCGCTCACCGGCGCCAGTGTCATCAGCGCAAATGTCAGAACCAGCAATCCTTTTTTCATGTGCCACCTCCGCCAGGGTTATAGCATTCCGCGTGCCACAAGCCAAGTCTATTGGTATCAGCCGGTCCGCACGATGTCCGTTGGCCGCAAGCGACCAAGCTGGCCGAACCCGGCCACCACCCACTGTGCTAGGATCACCCCTTGACCCCCTATCTCGAAATTGGCGGCGACTATCGCGAGGTGGTGCCCGGCATACACATGCTGGAGCTGCCGCTTCCCTTCTCCCTGGGCATCGTCAACGTCTGGCTGGTTCGTCTGGAATCGGGCTGGCTGCTGATCGATACCGGCATGCAGACCGAGGCCTGCTTCGACGCGCTGGCCCGTGCGCTCGAGGGCCTCTCGGTCGACTGGCGCGATATTCGCCGCATCCTGCTCACTCACATCCACCCGGACCACATGGGCCTGGCCTCCAAGCTCATCGCGCTGACCGGCGCGCCGCTCGACCTGCATCGGGCCGACCACGAACTGCTGGTCCACGTCACGGACACGGATCTGCACCGCGACTGGCAGCAGGAAATCCTGACCACGGCCGGCGTCTCGCCCGAGATGCGCGCGCTGGTGCATTCCTCCATGTTCGATATCCAGCAAAGCTTCGAGCGGCTGACGCCCGACCGCCTGCTATGCGGCGGCGAGACCATCGCGACCGCTCACGGCGCGCTGGAAGTCATTTGGACGCCGGGCCACTCTCCCGGCCACGTCTGCCTTTACGACCGGGAGCGCCGCGTGCTCGTTTCGGGCGATCACATTCTGCAGCACATCTCGCCCAATATCGGATGGCAGCCCGGCCGCGACGCCTTGGGTGAATTTCTTTCGTCGCTGGATCGCATCGCCGCGCTCGATGTGGATCTGATCCTGCCGTCGCACGGTGCGCCCTTCACCGGCCATCGCGAGTGGGTGCGCAAGACGCACGAGCACCATGCCGAGCGCTGCGCGCGCATCGTGGCTCTCATCGATGGCGGCGCGACCACTGCCCACCAGATCGCCGAGCGCCTGTGGAACCGCCATCTTTCGCCCTTCCACTACCGCTTTGCGATCTTCGAAGTAATGGCGCATCTGGAGTACCTGGAGCGGCGCGACGTCCTGCGCGCCGACCGTTCGAGCGCCGTGTATCACTGGACTTCTGTGGGGCAGGCTGGTAGCCTGCGGCGGACTGGCAGTCCGCCAAGCGCGCGGTAGCGCGCTCTCGCGAGCGAAGCTCGCGCAAAGCCAAGCGCGCGTTGCCCGCTCCGGCAGGCTAACCAACAGAGGTCTAGACAGCCGAACGTCCGTGGTAGTCTGGTCTTCATCCCATTGGTGGGGCGCACACGCGCGGCGCCCGTTAACATTTCGCCTCGCCGCGGCGTCCTGAGGGTGGAAGGCAAGTGAGTGCCCCGCCGGTTGTTTCGATCTCCGATGACGCCGAACTGGCGCGCGCGGCCCGCCACGGCAGCCGCGCCGCGTTTGGCCGCCTCTACGACCGGTACGCCCGCATGGTGCACGGCATCCTGCTGGCGCGCGTGCCGCGCGGCGAAGTGGACGACCTGGTGCAGGACGTGTTCCTGGCGGCGATGCGGCAGCTTTCCGCGCTGCGCGACGATGGCGCGTTCGGCGGCTGGCTGGCCATGATCGCCCGCAACCGCGCGCACGATTATCACCGGCGCGCGCGCGAATGGACCGAACTGCCCGACGAGATTCCGGCGGCCGATCGCCACACGCCCGACGCGCTGGCCGCGCTGGAAGCCATCCGCGCGCTGCCGGAAGCCTATCGCGAAACGCTGCTGCTGCGCCTGGTGGAAGGCATGACCGGCGACGAAATCGCCGCCCGCACCGGCATGACGGCGGCTTCGGTGCGCGTGAATCTGCATCGCGGCATGAAACTGCTCCGGCAGAAGCTGGATTGTGAGGAACGCGCATGAGAGACGATTACCTTTGGGATGGCTCGGGCGAGCCGGACCCCGAGGTCGAGCGGCTCGAGCGCCTTCTGAGCGAGTTTCGCTCCCACCGCACCGCGCCGGAACTGCGGCCGCGCCAGCGCCCGCGTTGGAGCGCTATCGCCGCAGCCGCCGCTCTGGTGGCCGCTGGAGCGTGGCTCGTCATGGGAGGCTGGGGCGGCGTGGGCGGCGCGCCCGAGAGCTGGCAAGTGGCGCGCGCCGGCGGAGGATCGAGCCGCCTTTCCGTCGGCCAGACGCTCGAAACCGGCGCCGGCGGGCACGCCACCATGAACGTCGGCAGTATCGGCTTCGTCGAGGTGGAAGCCAACAGTCGCCTGCGCCTGGAGCGCGCCCGCGCCAATCAGCAGCGCATGGCGCTCGAGCATGGCCTCATCCACGCATTTATCCTGGCGCCGCCGCGCTCCTTCGTAGTCGACACGCCTTCGGCCGTAGCCACCGATCTGGGCTGCTTCTACACGCTCCAGGTGGACAAAGACGGCGGCGGGCTGGTAAGCGTTCAGGCCGGTTGGGTCAGCTTCGAGCATACCGGACGCGAGTCCTTCATTCCCGCGGGCGCAGCGTGCCGGACGCGCCCCGGCCGCGGCCCCGGCACGCCCTATCGCGAGCAAGCCTCGCCCGCGTTGCGCCAGGCGCTCCAGGATTTCGATTTCGCCGGCGGCGGCGATGGGGCACTGGCCATCGTGCTGGCCGACGCCACCAAAGACGACGCGTTCACGTTATGGCATCTACTCACGCGCTCGGAGCCGGCCCAGAAGCGCCGCATCTATGACGCGCTGGCCGCCTTGGTCCCGCCGCCGCCGGGCGTGACGCGCGAAGGCATCCTGCAGGGCGACCGCCAGATGCTTGACCGCTGGTGGTACCATCTCGGGCTAGGCGACGCCGGTTGGTGGCGGCGACTGGAGGGGAAATGGCAATAGCCGATCGCGCCTAGACTAGCAGGATGCTGAAAAAGGCTTTCACCGGCTGAAGCCTGTGCCACCAAATGCCGCTAAGTCATTGATGACCGGTGGCACAGACTTTAGTCTGTGGCCCGAATGACCGATGTTTATGCCTTTCAGCATCCTGCTAAGAACCACCGCCTGGCCCCACAATGATCGTTAGGTTGCCGGTGTTGCCATTGATGGTAAGCGTCCCCGTAGCGATCGCGCTGTTGGTCGGGTCGGCCGCTATGCCAGACGGATACTGGAAGTTCAACTGGTAGATGACCTCGCCGGGCGCGGCGCCGCAATACTGGGGTTGGATGGCAACGCCGCCGATGGTGAGGGCGCATGTGTCCACCGTCCAAGGCAGCGGCGACGAAGGGGCTGGTGTGCCATCGGTGAGTGGAGGATTCGTCGGGCCGAAACCATTGCCCCATAGCGTGCAGTACGTACCGGGCTGTGGGTAAGGCGCATCGCCGGTGCAAGTGAGATACGCGACGGGGACTGAATAAATGGGACCCGGTACGTTGGAAACGAATCCGAATGCCGATGGAGCGGCACTCGCCAGGGTGATGGGAACCGCATTGCTCAGCACGCCGTTGAGCATGACCTCGACGTTTAGCGGCGCGCCGACCAGGCTATCCCACGGAACCGCGAAGTTGAGCTGGTCTGGAGACAGGTAGATAAGTGGCGAGGCCGCACCGTTCACGAATACTTGAACGCCGGAAATGTTCTCCGAGAATGCGCCGGCTGTGTAGTCGAACGTGGCTTGGTTATCGGCGGTCGCCAAGCCGGTTCCGAAGATGCTTGCCAGGCTGCCGGGAGTCAATGCCGGCCCGAAGCTTGCCGCATCCACAATGCCGCCTGCGTTAATCGCCGGTCCGGCTGTGGCGACGGCCTGGTAAACGCGCACGTAATCGACGAGCATATCCTGGTTTGGAAAGGGCGCATTAGGATCGGGCGTGCCCAGGAACGTGGAGGGGCCGCCGATGGCCAGATTCAGCAGGATGAAGAAGGGGGCGTTGAAAACCCACTGCCCGGCCGGAACGACAGCCGGCGTCGCCGTGTAGTAGAGAGAGCCATCGACATAGAACGCCGCGGAGTTTTCGGACCATTGAATGGCGTAAACGTGGTAATCGTCCGACACCGTTTCGCCCGGCGGCAGCGTGTACTGCCCTCCGGCGCTGTAGTCACTGGTGCTGCCCGTGGCAACGGGCCCGTGAGCGGTTCCATTGTTGATGGAGGCGTTGTTAAAGAAGGTCCCGAAGTTCTCCATGATATCGACTTCGCCGCATGCAGGCCAACTGACGGAGCCTATGTTTTCGCCCAACATCCAGAAGGCGGGCCAAACACCCAGGCCAAAGGGAAGCTTGATACGGGCTTCAATCCTGCCGTATTGCCAACTCAGATCGGTGGTTTGCGTGGAGGCTCCCGGCGCGCCCGTCTGCAGGCGGGCCGAGGTGAAATTGCCGTTGGAATCGCGGATGGCGCGAATTACCAGATTGCCCTGGCCATCCTGAAAGACGTTATTCGGGGAGTTGGTGTAGGTTTCCGCTTCACCGTTGCCCCAGCCGCCCCCGCCCAGATCGTAGTTCCAGTTCTTGGGGTTCGGCTGCGACCCGGCGGGCCCGTTGAATTCGTCGCTCCAGACAAGCTGCCACGAGGTTTGCGCCGGGGCGGTCTGCGCCGGGGCGGAGGTCGCGGCAAGCAGAGCCGCGAATGCAATCGCAATGACGGTGCGCATACATATATATTAGTCTTTTGATCCGGAACTCTCTATGAGAACATTCCTTCCCGTACTGGCGCTGGCGTGCGCGGCTCTTCACGCACAGCCCGCCGCTCCCCTGCTGCTGCGCGAGCACTGGGCGATCCAATCTTCCGCGCTGGACGAAGACTCCGGCGACGTCATCTCCAAGCCCGGCTACAAGACCACCGGCTGGTATCCGGCCACCATGCCATCGACCGTGGTGGCCGCGCTGGTCAACGCCCACGTGTATCCCGACCCGGCGTTCGGCGTAAATCTCCGCGCGATCTCCGGAACCAGCTATCCGATCGGGATGAACTTCTCCAATGTCCACATGCCGCCGGATAGCCCGTACCGGGTTCCCTGGTGGTTTCGCACGGAGTTTCAAGCACCCGCGGAGCACAAGGGCGGCACGCTCTGGCTGCGCTTCGACGGCATCAACTATCGCGCCAACGTGTGGCTGAACGGCAAGCGCATCGCGGATTCCGGCAGCATGGCCGGTGCCTGGCGCTTGTTCGAATACAACGTGACGGAAGCCATCCGGCCGGGCGCCACCAACGCGCTGGCGGTGGAAGTGTCCGCCCCGCTGCCCGACGATCTCGCCATCACGTTCGTGGATTGGAACCCGGGGATGCCCGACAAGGGCATGGGCCTGTGGCGTGACGTGCACCTGGACGCCACCGGGCCCGTGGCGATCCGCTTCCCACAGGCGATCACGCATTTGAACCCGCCCGCGAACGACAAGGCCGAACTGACGGTCAGCGCGGAAGTGGTGAACGGGACCAGGCATTCCGTGAGCGGCACGCTGAAGGGCGAGATCGAAGGGATCGCATTTTCCCAAGAAGTGCGCCTGGCGGGGAACGAAACCAAAGTGGTGAAGTTCACGCCCGATAAATTCGCGCAGCTCGCCGTCGCCAATCCGCGCTTGTGGTGGCCCATCCAGGTAGGCACGCCCAACCTCTACACGCTGAAGTTGCAGTTTGAAACGGGCGGCGCGGTGTCCGACGAGAGCGTCTCGCGATTCGGCATTCGCGAAGTGACTTCCATACTCGACGAGCAGAATCACCGGGTGTTCCGCATCAATGGCAAGAACATCCTGATCCGCGGCGCGGGATACACGTTCGACATGATGCTGCGCTCGTCGCCGGAGAAGCAAGAAGCCGAGCTGAAGTATGTGCGCGACATGAACTTGAACGCCGTGCGCATGGAGGGCAAGCTCGAAGACGAGCACTTCTTCGATCTGACCGACCAGATGGGCATCCTGGTGACGGCGGGCTGGTGCTGCTGCGATCACTGGGAGAAGTGGAGCAATTGGAAAGACGAAGATCATTCCATCGCGGCGGCATCGTTGCGCGACCAGATCCGCCGGCTGCGCAGCCACGCGTCCGTCTTCAATTGGATGAATGGCAGCGACAACCCGCCGGTACCAGACGTCGAGAAGAAGTACATCGAGATCGTGAAGGAGTTAGACTGGCCCAATCCGTTCGAGTCGTCGGCCACCGAGAGACCGACCGAAGTGAGCGGCAAGACGGGCGTAAAGATGACGGGGCCGTACGATTGGGTTCCGCCCAATTACTGGCTGCTGGATAAGACCCGCGGCGGCGCGCACGGGTTCAATTCGGAGACCGGTCCCGGACCGGCGATTCCGCCCATCGAGAGCCTGCGCAGGATGCTGCCCGAGGACCACCTATGGCCCGTCAACACGTGGTGGGATTACCATGCGGGCGGCGGCGCGTTTAAGGACTTGAAGACGTTTACCACGGCGCTGAACGCGCGCTATGGGCCGTCTGGAGGCGTGGAGGAATTCGCGCGCAAGGCGCAGGTAATGGCTTACGAAGGGCACCGCGCTATGTTCGAGGCGTTCGGACGGAATAAGTACACATCCACCGGCGTCATTCAATGGATGCTGAACAACGCCTGGCCGTCCATGATCTGGCATCTGTACGACTGGTACATGCGGCCGGGCGGCTCCTACTTCGGCGCCAAGAAGGCCAACGAGCCGCTGCACATTCAGTATAGTTACGACGACGCGTCGGTGGTGGTGGTGAATTCCTTCTACCAGGCTTATCCGGGCATGAAGGCACGGGCCTGGGTCTATAACATCGATATGCGCGAGAAGTTCGCTAAAGACGCCGCGCTGGACGTGGCCGAGGACAGCGCCACGCGAGTCTTTACGATTCCCGCGCCCGACGGCCTGTCTTCGACTTACTTCCTGCGGCTGGCATTGGAGGACGCCTCGGGCAAGACTGTAAGCACGAACTTTTACTGGCTTTCGACCAAGCCGGACGATCTCGATTGGGACCGGTCCACGTGGTATTACACGCCGGAGAAGAGTTACGCCGACTACAGCGCGCTGAACAGTTTGCCGCCGGTGGAACTGAAGTACTCGGCCGAGTCCGAAGTGAAGGGCGACGACGGTATCACCCGCGTCACGGTGGAGAATCCATCGCGCAATTTGGCGTTCGCGGTTCACCTGATGGTGAAGACCGTCAAGCGCGACGTAGAGGATGAGGAAGCCGAAATACTGCCGGTGCTTTGGGAAGACAACTACTTCCCGCTAATGCCGGGAGAGAAGCGCACGGTGGCTGCGACTTACAAGGCAGCCGATGCGGGTAAGAAGCCGCCGGCCGTCCAGGTGGAGGGCTGGAACGTCAAGTAGGCTGATGAATTCACATCCCTGAGTGAATCCACTGTGATAAGCTGTAATGCGGATCGTTGAGCCAACCCGGGGGGGGCCCCGCTCAAGAGGGAAAGGATGGAGAAAGATGACCATCGTGTGCTTCAACCAGACTGCCGTTAAGGCCGTAGTCTTATGTGCCGCGGGGTGCCTGCTGACAGCCACCGCCATCGGGGCTACGGCGCTCGGGCTCTCGCCCACATCGGGACCGCCTACCACCACTATAGTGGTGTCCGGGAAAGGTTTCCCTGCGGGCGTGCTGCTCGACGTATATTTCGATACGACCGACACCGCCGTAGCGGTCAGCAGCGCGAACGGGGAGTTTTCGATATCGGTGCAGGCGCCGGCGGCGGCGCAGCCGGGAACACACTGGGTGACGGCCGCGGTCCGAGCTACAGGCGTCGCGGCACAGAAAGCGTTCCTGGTCCAGACCAATTGGGCCGAAGTCGGTTTCACGCCCAAGGGCAAACGCAGCAATCCTTACGAGAATACCCTGAGTCCATTGACGGTGGGATCCATTGACCTGATTTGGAGCTTCGCCACCGGTGGCTTTTTGTATTGCTCGCCGGCGGTGGCGAATGGGGTGTTATATGTGGGGTCCATTGACACCAACGTGTATGCCCTGAACGCCGACACAGGCGCCAGGTTGTGGAGCTTCCCGGCGGGCGGCATCGTTCAATCCTCGGCAGCGGTGGCGAACGGCGTGGTGTACGTGGGATCCTTTAACAACAACGTGTACGCCCTGAACGCCACCACGGGCGCCATGCTGTGGAGCTTTGCGACGGGCAACGCCGTGCCATCCTCGCCGGCGGTGGCGAATGGCGTGGTGTATATCGGCTCCGAAGACAACAGCGTGTACGCCCTGAACGCCACCACGGGCGCCAAGTTGTGGAGCTTCGCGACAGGCAACGTCGTTTTCTCCTCGCCGGCCGTGGCGAACGGCGTGGTGTACGTGGGTTCTGCCGACCACAACGTGTACGCCCTGAATGCGACCACGGGCGCCAGGTTGTGGAGCTTTGCGACTGGAAGCATGGTGCTCTCCTCGCCGGCGGTGGCGGACGGGGTGGTGTACGTGGGGTCCAATGACAGCAACGTGTATGCCTTAAACGCCGTCACGGGGACGAAGTTATGGAGCTTCACGGCGGGCAACGGCGTGTACCCCTCGCCGGCGGTCGCGAACGGCGTGGTGTATGTGGGTTCGGCCGATCACAACGTGTACGCCCTGAACGCCAGCACGGGCGCCAGGCTGTGGACCTTTACAACCGGCGACGTCGTGGAATCCTCCCCCGCGGTGGCTAACGGGGTGGTCTACGTGGGATCATTTGACGGCAACGTGTATGCCCTGAATGCCAGCACAGGCGCCGAATTGTGGAGCTTCGCGACCGGCAGCGACGTGGAATCCTCGCCGGCGGTAGCCAATGGGGTGGTATACGTGGAATCCACTGACAACAACCTTTACGCTTTTGACCTGGCCGGCGGCGCCTTGGCCAGGCATCCTGCGGAACCGCTTGACCCGGCCACGCTGGTTCCGGACTACACGCTGACTCGGTCCAGCCAGCCCGAGCCAAGTAATTTCGAACACTAATCCGGCGCCTGGGTTTTCGCTGGGGGGTGGGCTACTGGCGCCCTTCGACCGCCGCAGCTTTCGCTAGGAGGCTCTCCCCCTGTCCTCGCCTGTCGGCCGGAACGGACCGAGCCGCCGAGGAGCGGGCGTTCGAGTTCCGCCCCTCCCATGACCGCCGTGGTCGGGACGATCGTCAGAACGTCTCCGTCCAAGTGGAAGCGCTCCACTTGCGACCAGAGAATGAAACGGCTCCGCGCGCCCGAGGTATCCGCCGGGAGCTGAATGCCGTTCTCGTAAACCGCGGCTCTCCGCTGGGCAAAAAAACATAGCCGTGTAGAAGACCGCAAGGAACAACAGCGGCGAGTCCAGGGGCTTGTGGCGCCACCGCGCTTCGATCAGGACGACGGCGGCGAAGGCGAGTCCAGCCACCAGCCAGAGGAGCTGGTCCCGATGGCGATTCGGTGAAACACGAAACAGCAGCGCTCCGCGCTCAGACATGGGCGAAATACTAAGCCGTGACAGCCGCGCCGCGCTGTTCGATCGGCACGACGTCGCGGGCTTCGTAGCCCGTATAAATCTGGCGCGGACGGGCGATCTTCTGCTCGGGATCCTCGATCATCTCCTGCCATTGCGCCAGCCAGCCGACGGTGCGCGGAATGGCGAACAATACGGTGAACATCTCCGGACGGAAGCCCATGGCCTGATACATAATGCCGGAGTAGAAGTCCACATTCGGGTAAAGCTTGCGCTTGATGAAGTACTCGTCTTCCAGCGCGATGCGTTCCAGTTCCAGAGCGATCTCCAGCTTGGGATTGCCGCCAGTGACTTCGAACACCTTGCCGGCGGCCCACTTGATGATGCGGGCGCGCGGATCGTAGTTCTTGTAGACACGGTGTCCGAAGCCCATTAACTTGCCTTTGCCGGCCTTGACGCTATCGACATAGGCGTGCACGCGGTCTTTGGTGCCGATCTCGTCGAGCATGCGCAGCACTTCCTCGTTGGCGCCGCCATGCAGCGGGCCGGATAGCGCGGCCGCAGCCGCCGCGGTGGCCAGAAACGGATCGGCCTGCGAGCTGCCCACCGCGCGCATCACATTGGTGCTGCAATTCTGTTCATGGTCCGCGTGCAGGATGAACAGGATGTCCAGGGCGCGAGCCAGGACCGGGTTGGCCTGGTACTTCGGCTCAACCATCTTCCACAGCATGTTCATGAAGTTCGCGGCGTAACCGAGGTCGTTGTCGGGATAGACGTACGGAAAGCCCAGGCTATGGCGGTAAGTGTAGGCCGCGATGGTGGGGACCTTGCCGATCAGTCTGCGGATTTGCAACTGGCGGATCTCCGGGTCCAGCACGTGGCGGGACTCCGGGTATACGGTGGAGAGCGCGGCCACGGTGCTGATGAACATGCCCATGGGATGCGCGTTGTAGCGGAAGCCTTCCAGAAATTTCTTGCTGGTTTCGTGCAGCATGGTGTGGCTGGTGACGCTCTCCATCCATTGCTTGAGTTCCGGCGCGGTGGGCAGTTCGCCGTTGAGAAGGAGGTAAGCGACCTCCAGAAACGTGCAACTCTCGGCCAACTGCTCGACGGGATATCCGCGATACCGGAGAATCCCTTTGTCGCCGTCGATGAAGGTGATGGCGCTTTGGCAAGACGCCGTATTCAAGAACGCCGGATCGTATGTCATCACGCCGAAGTCTTCGGGTCCGGTCTTGATCTGGCGCAAATCCATGGCACGGATGGCGCCCTTGTAAAAGGGGAGATCGTAGGCGGCGCCGGTGCGCCGGTCCACGATATTGACGACTTCCTTATCCATTTGTCTTCTCCTTGCGCGGCGCGAGTCGCGCCGAAGGTCCATACATAGGATACTCGAATGCGGCGGCGATAGCTGTGGGGCGGGCGTCCACGCCTGCGGCGGGTCTCCAGACCCGCCCCTCGGCCGCCGCGGGAGCAATCACATGATCGCCCTGCGGATGCTGGCCAGCGGCGCGCGGTCGTCAAACACGACCTTGCCATTCTCCCGCCCAACGCCCAGTTGCTTCCATAAATCCGGCAAATCCACCATCGCCGGCTGAGCGCGCATCTTGCGGTACAGTTCCATCAAGGTCTTGCCGTCCGTGGCCTTATCGCCAGTCTCGAACGCGCGCTCCAGCGGCCAATCCGTTTCGATGGTGCCGCCCGCGCGGTTGATGGCCCGCAACGCGTCCTCCAGTCCCTTGGCATTGGCCGTATTCTTCCGGATTCCCACGTCCGCCAACAGGCAGAAAAGCGCGCCGCCCCAGTAGGTCCTGCCCCAGGTGGGCGTGTTGTCGAGACCGCGGTCGCCGGTCTCCGGCAGGCCCTGGTGCATGTCCCGTAGCATGTCGCCCCATACTTCGGCGGCGGTTAGGTTGCCGATGTGAACCCGCGCGATAGGCTCCACGTAAGTGGCTGTGCCCTCTTCGATCCAGTGATGGCGGCGCGCCACCGAAGGAAATGCGAAGTGCACCATTTCGTGCGTCAGCATCCAGTCGCGATCCAGATCCGCAACTGTGGCCCCGCGGCCGACCGAGATACGGCACCACGCGCCGTCGTCGCCGTAGCTGGTGCCATGCGAGATTGCCCGCCCGCCTCCGGCGAAGATCCGCACGCGGGCGCGCGGTACCGGAAACCGTCCGTAATACGCGCTCACCGCGCGCGCCGCCTGCTTCACCCAACCGAGCAGCGCCGCTTGCGGCAGATCGAAATGCTCCGATTCGAAGGAGACCTCGATCTCCGCCCCGCCCTCCTGCAGCTTCGTTGGAGGATCGGCCGCCTGCGCCACTCGAGCCAGCGCGGACCCCGATGCCAGCCCGAGCATCCACCCCACCGTCGATCGCCGGCTTATTCGCATCACTTCCGGATTGACGCTCGGGCGCGATTTTTGTTACAACCCCTGTAATCCGCTGGCTACTCGCGTGTCGTATACTCTAAGGAACCCGCATCGGGCTGCTGCTGCCGTCTGGCCGCGGGCTTCCGAAATCTCGAGGGATTCGGGAATAACCGACAAAGGATGGGTATACAAGATCATGAAAGTTTCCAAAGGCTCTTTAGTACTGACCGCGGCGTTCACCGGCCTGCTGGGTGGCACGATGACACGCCTAAACGCAAGCACCGTCTCCTCTAGCTCCACCGGCCAGAGGCTTTCCTCCAACAGTTCGCTGGCTGGACAGTCATCCGGCACCATCTGGCAGGCGAAGAAAGAAAAGCATGCCTGCAAGGGGCAGAACTCCTGCAAGGGCAAGGGCGGCTGCAAGACCAGCGACGCGGGCTGCAAAGGCAAGAACTCCTGCAAGGGTAAGGGCGGCTGCGCCACCGACGGTTCCAACAAGACCGACACTACGAAGAAAGGGTAGCCTGGCGTTGCGGTCGTGGCGCGGCTCCGTCACTGGGGCGCCCGCGCCACGGCCGCGACATTTTCCAAACAAGTGCCTGCAAATCGCTTCAACGGGTTCACCGATTACGGGATCGGTGTGGGTCTCCGCATCCCCCACTACCGGCACATCCTGGAGAACAAACCGGTGGTGAGCTGGTTCGAAATCATCTCGGAGAACTTCATGGTGGATGGCGGCCGCCCGCTGGCCACGCTCGACAAAATCCTGGAGCAATACCGCGTCGTGCAGCATGGCGTATCGATGTATTTCGGTTCGGCCGAGCCGCTCAATCGCGATCACCTGCGCCGTTTGAAGGCCCTGGTCAAACGCACCAAAACGCCCTGGGTCACCGACCATCTCTGCTGGGGCAGCGTGGATGGCCGCTATACGCACGACCTGCTCCCCATGCCCTACACCTTCGAAGCCGCCAAGATCACGGCGCGCAAGGTCCGCGAAGCCCGCTCCTATCTTGAGGTGCCCATCGCGGTCGAGAACGTCAGCAGTTATGCCGAGTTCCACGAATCGGAAATGACCGAATGGGAGTTTCTGAACGAAGTCGTGGAGCGCGCCGACTGCGGCATTCTTCTGGACGTGAACAACATCTACGTCTCGTCCCGTAACCACAGCTTCGATCCTTACGATTACCTGAACAGCGTGCCCCCGGAGCGCGTGGCGCAGATCCACATCGCGGGCCACTCCAAGTTCGCCAAATACATTTTGGATACGCACGACCACCCGGTGATCGATCCCGTCTGGAAGCTCTACGCGCATGCCATTCGCCGCGCGGGGCCGACCGCCACATTGCTCGAATGGGACGATCGTATTCCGTCGTTCGACGAAGTGCATGCCGAGGCGCGCAAGGCCGAAAAGTACGTCGCAGCGCCCCAAGCCGAGCCCATGCCGGTGGCGCCATGAGCCTGCTCGCGCTGCAGAAGCAGATGGCCGCCGCCCTGATGCGCCCGCTAACCGCCGGCGACCACATCGATCCCCAAGCGCCGGTGGATTACATCAAGCCGAACGACCGTTTGACCTCGCTTGAGCGCCTGGAGATCTACAGCCGCAGCTACTGGTACCGCCTGCTGGATTCGCTCTACGAGGATTTCCCCGGCCTGCGCGCCGTGCTCGGCCAGCGCGCCTTCGAGCGGCTGGCGAAGGCTTACTTGACGGACCGCCCTTCGGCATCCTGGACGATGCGGAATCTGGGGTCGCGCCTGGAAGAATGGTTGCGCCGGAATCCCGCGTTCGCGGGCGACCGGTTGGCCCTGGCGCTGGACATGATTCGCCTGGAGTGGGCGCATATAGAAGCCTTCGATGAGAAGGAGGAAACGGTTCTCGGTCCGGAAGATCTGCTGGAACTCGGACCCGGATTGCGCACCGGTCTGCAGCCTTATGTCCGGCTCATCGAGCTGGGCTATCCGGTGGACGATTTGCGCGTGAAGGTGAATGCGGCCTCCGAGGAACACGGGACGGCCAGCAACGCGGTGCTCAAACGCAAGGCCGGGGGCCTGGTGCGGCGCATCCACCGCATGCCCGCCGAGCACATCTTTCTGGCTGTGCATCGCCAGGATTTCGTGGTCTACTATCGCCGCCTGGACGCCGAAGAATTCCGTCTGCTCGGCGCGCTGGCAAAGGGTGAGCCGGTCGGCAAATCCGTAGAAGCGGCCCTGGAAGACAGCCCTCTGCCGGTCGAAGAACTGCGCCGCCGCGTGGAAACCTGGTTTGCCGCATGGGCCGAAATGGGTTGGCTGTGTCGCGGATCCTGATGAGACTCTTGACCAAACTCTACACCCTGCTAATCGCCGCAGCCTACCATCTGCAATCCCCATTTCTGCTGCTGGTGCGCCTTTACTGGGGATTCCAGATGATGCAAACCGGTTGGGGCAAGCTCCACAACCTGGCGAAGGTGACCGAGTTCTTCACCAGTCTGGGCATACCGCTGCCAGGCCTGAATGCGCCTTTCATCGTCGTCCTGGAGTTTCTGGGCGGCATCCTGATCATGCTGGGACTGGGTTCGCGGCTGGTCGCGCTGCTGCTTACCTGTGACATGGCGGTCGCGTTCGTGACGGCGGATCGCGAAGCGCTGTTCTCGATCTTCTCGGACCCGGATAAATTCTACGCCGCGGCCCCATACACATTCCTGTTTGCGTTTCTGATCGTGCTGATCTTCGGCCCCGGCCGCTTCTCCCTGGATGCGCTTCTGGCCCAAAAATGGAGGGCGGGCTTAAGCCCGCGCGGGGCTTGAGCCCCGCTCTTACTCGAGCAAATGCGCGTACTCGGCCGGGTCCAGCCCAAACCGCTCCATCTGCCGCGGCAAGTCGGAACGCACAGTTTCCGGCGTATTGGCGACCCAGGCCGCGATCACGGTTTCCACACCCACGCGGCTCTTGCCCTCGTCGTCGGCAAGACTCTCTGCGCGTTCGCGAAGCTGAGCCTCGGCTGCCTCCCTCAACGGGCGCGGCGTTTGAGCCAGGATTTGTTGCAGCAAGTCTTCGGCGGCATCGTTCCAGTTCATTTTCGCTATATTAGCAGTCAAGCCCATGCTGCGCGACCCCAATTTGATCCCGCTCTCGCACCAGCACCACAACGCCCTCGCCATGTGTGTGCTGACGCGCCGCTCGCTGGGTGAGGATCGCTCCTCGCTTAATGTGGCCGAGCTCGCGCGGCGCGCCGTCGATCGCTACGAACTGGAACTCGCCAACCACTTCGAAATCGAGGAGCAAATCCTGTTCCCAGCCATCGAAAATGCCCTGGGGAAGCTGTCCCTGGTCGCGGACCTGATCGCCCAGCATCGTCAAGTGGAAGATCTCATCGCACAATTGCGTTCCGCGCCCACCGCGGCGTTGCTGGAGCGGTTGTGCGGCTTGCTCACGGAGCATATCCGGCGCGAGGAGAACGAGCTGTTCCAGGAGGCTCAATCGCGCCTGCCGGAACCAATCCTCCGGGATCTGGGCGCGGCCATCGAACGAAGAGTCGTGCGGATTTGTCTCTGACGGATTGCCATGCAATCTTGTAGAACCCCGGCCTAGTACTTGCTCGTCTGGCTAGATTTGCCGCGCCAGTCTTTGCCATGCTACTCTTAAGATCCACATAGTTAAATCAAGGGGGGCTACACTTGTATGTTGAACTTTCGGTGCGCCCGGAGGGCTGCGCTGAGCGCGCTTTTGTCGCTCGCGGTGCCCTCCTTTGCGCAGACTCCCAGCGGCTGGCCCTTCGCCGGCTGCGATCTGAATAACAGCCGCTGGGCCTCCGCGGAAACAATCCTGAATAATCAAAACGTGAGCGGCCTCACCGTACTATGGAAGTTCACCACCCAAAACGACGTTTCCGCGACCCCGTCGGTGGATGCGGCGGGAGGCTATGTCTACTTTCCCGATTGGTCCGGAAACCTGTACAAATTGAACGCAGCTACCGGAGCCACCGTCTGGCAGCACAAGATGACGGATTATGGATTGAGTTCGGCGGTGATGTCGCGCACCACACCAACGCTCTACGGCACGATGGTAATCATCGGCGCGAGTTCGTCGCTGGCGACTCCCGGCCCGTACGGGTCTTATCTTCTGGGGTTGAATGCGAGCGACGGCAGTCTGGTGTGGATGACGGAACTCGATCCCAACCTGAATTCTCTCGCCACCACGTCCCCCATTATTTACAAGGGAATCGCTTACATGGGGGTGTCCTCCACGGAAGAAAAGCTGACCAACCCGACCTTCCGCGGAAGCCTCGTCGCGATTTCGCTAACCAACGGGCAGATCCTCTGGCAGACGTACTTCGTGCCGAATGGGTATAGTGGCTCTCCAGTCTGGTCCAGCACACCGGTGATCGATGTCGCGCGCAGCCAGATTTACGTGACGACGGGAAACAATTATATGGTTCCTCTGTCGGTCCAGTTGTGTGAGCAGGCAGCTAGCGGGATCCCCAAGGCGATTCTGGCGTGCCAGGCGACGAACAATTACGAAGATTCGATTGTGGCGCTGGATCTGGCCACCGGAAACGTGAAGTGGGGAAGCCGGTTCTCGCCGGACGACGCGTGGATCACCGCCTGCACCGACGGGGGCAGCGCATGTCCGGATCCCGCTGGAACGGATTACGATTTCGGCGCCGGCGCAAACCTTTTCACGGCGAACATTAATGGATCTGAGATCCCGCTGGTGGGGGCCGGTCAAAAGAGCGGCGAGTATTGGGCGGTGTCGACGAAGGGCGGAGCGACGGTGTGGCACACCAGTGTCGGGCCGGGCGGGAAAGTCGGCGGAATCCAGTGGGGTACGGCATCCGACAACCAGCGCATCTACGTTGCGATCAGCAATACCACCCAGAGCACCTACGCACTACAGCCGTCGGGGGTCAGTTGGGACGGAGCATCCTGGGCCGCGCTGAACCCTGCTACGGGAGCGATTCTTTGGCAAGTGCCGGATCCCGGCATGAGCACCGTTCACCGGGGGAAACACGCCTTGGCGCTGGCTCCTGTCACGGTGGCGAATGGAGTCGCATACGTGGCTTCCATGTCGGGCTATATGTATGCGTTGGACGCCGCGACCGGCGCGACATTATGGTCGTTCCGGGCGCCAGGTTCGGTTAACGCGGCTCCGGCGATAGTAAACGGCACGCTGTACTGGGGCACCGGGTATCATAACTTCCCCGCCCTGGATCCGCTCGGGACCGCCAGCAATACGTTCTACGCATTTTCTCTGCCGGCAAGCGGCGCGAAGGCCCACTAGGGATAATCGCTGGTGCCGGGATGACAAAATGGAAATCCTGGCTAAGTGTGGCTCGCATAATACAGTGACAGCAACTTAGCCCTTGTGGCGCGGGCAATTTTGCGGCCCGAGCCACCTAAAAAGGCGGCTGCGGCCAAGATTGGTGCCCCACATCAGCCCCGATGGAAAGTGACCCATTTGTCGCCAGAATTGTCAGTGTATTAAGCGAACCAATAAACACTTCAGTCCAGGCACCGTGTTTCTGGGACAAAGCTCTCAGTCGCCTCAACCGCGCTGCGGAGGACGAAACAGTTTCTCGGCCGCGTAGGTGACAAACCGCCGCGGAGCGATCCGTTGAACCTCCACGCCGAGCCAATTGGTGAACCCCGAAATTACCGAATGCTCCCCCGCCGCCAGCGCCTGCAACCCGATACGCGCCACCTGGTCCGCTCTCTCTTCCATGCCCACCGCCATCTGCTCCGGTACGCCGGCGACCTTCTGGAACTCCGACACGGTCGGGCCGGGACACAGGGCGCAGACGCGCACACCATAGCGCTTCACCTCTTCGGCCAGCGCCTCTGCAAACAGCAGGTCAAAGGCCTTGCTGGCGGCATAGGTGGCCATATAGGGCACGCCTTGGTATGCGCCGGTGGAAGCCACGATCAGGATGTCGCCCGAACGCCGTTCCACCATGCCAGGCAGGTACAGGTGAGTGAGATGAACCACGGCCGAGCAGTTCACCTGCACGATTCCGAGTTCGCGCGGCCGGTCGCTCGCGCGGAACTCCCCATACGAACCAACACCGGCGTTGTTCACCAACAGGTCCACCTGAATGCCCCGTTTGTTGGTGAAGGCGAAAATCTTCTCCGGCGCATCCGGCTGGTCAAGGTCCGCGGCCACCGCCTCAACCTGAACGGAGTGCGCCGTGCGCAGACTCTTGCGCAGTTGTGTCAGCCGCTGCCGCCGCCGCGCAGTGAGTACCAGGTGCGCACCGCCGGACGCCAACTCCTCGGCCAGCGCCGAGCCGATTCCGGAACTGGCGCCGGTGACCAGCGCCCATTTTCCACGCCAGCAATCGGAACTTGCCATTGCCCGTAAGTTAGCACGTTCCAGGAGGGCCGGACGTTCAGTGCGACGCTACCAGCAGGCGGTCCGACTCCGCCACATGCGCCTGCCGTTCGAGCACATCGAGACGTGCGGCCAGTGCCTCGATGGCGGCGTTCTTTTTCTGCATCGCGGCTACCTGCCGCTCCAGCGTAGCGATCTGTTCATCCTTTTGATCGAGCTGGCGGGCGAGCTTTTGAACCTCGTTGAGCAGCATCGCCGGCAGCATATGATAGGCAACCGTTGCGACTTTGCCGTCGGCATCGTGAATCACCAGCTCCGGGTAGACCTTCTCGACTTCCTCGGCGATCAGTCCATATTGCTGGGCGCCCGTTTCATCGGCCTTGTAGAGAAAGGTCACCGGCCGCAGATCCATCAGCTTATCGCTGGCGTCGCCCATATCCCTGACGTCGCGTTTGTAACGCGCCGATGACGTCACGCACCCGAGCTGACCGGTGCTTGCGGCCACTACCGTGCAGCCTCCGGTTACCGTGGTGTTGAAGATGCCTGCGATGTAAGTGGCGGTCTGGGTGCCCTCCGTACCGATCCGGATGGTGTCCGCATCGGCCGTGGCGCCCTGGTTTCCGATTTCTATATTGTTGCTGCCGGTCGTAATGTAGAAGCCGGCTTCAACGCCAATCCCGATATTGCCGCTGCCCGTGCCGCTGTCCTGGAGGGCGTAGGCGCCGACTGCCGTGTTATCGTTACCCGCGTTGTTGTAGAGCGCGTGCAACCCGGTCGCCGTGTTCGTTTCGCCCTTGCCGTTATTGGCCAGCGCACCTACGCCGGTCGCCGTATTGCCTGTGCCCGCGCCGTTGCCTTCGAGCGCAGCAATGCCAGTCGCCGTGTTGTTAGAACCCGAGACGTTGAAGTAGAGCGCATACCATCCAGTCGCGGTGTTTCCGGAGCCCGTGGTGTTTTGCCCGCGCCCAGGCTGCCGGCGAGGAGCCGAAGCTGAGTAACAGGACGGCGAAAAACGCAAGTTTCTTCATAGACGTGTTTGTCCTCTCGATAGGAGCCTCGAATGCGCCAAGCGATATGAGCGGGAAACTTGTCTCGACTCATTACCCAGAATTCCCAGTTTGCATCCCGGCTGCGTTGAGTATACACCCGCCTGCCTACCTTGCAACCTTTGGAACGCAAGTTTATTTTCGCGCTTGGGATGTTTCAGTACCCACAGGACGTTAATGAGTTTCGCTTTATTCAGTGACAATTCTGGCGACAAATGTGTCACTTTCCATAGGGGCTGATGTGGGGCGGCCAATCTTGGCCGCAGCCGCCTTTTTAGGCGGCCAGGGCCGGCTAAAGGCAAGTGCCCGCGTGGCG